>NZ_JBICKE010000096.1:0-3113 GCF_043103865.1 Pseudomonas sp. yb_5 | reverse complement strand
TCCACCACCGTGGTAGGAGCGGGTTCACCCGCGAAAGGGCCGGCACAGGTTCAAACAGATATATCAGCCAAAGCCCGCTGCGCCTGGTCGAGCTCCAGCTCGCTGAACACCTGCACCCCCGCCCGCCGCAGCAACGCGGTGGTTACCCCTTCCCCCGCCACTTTCACACCACTGAAGGTGCCATCATAGGTCAACCGGTTGCCACACGAAGGGCTACCAGACTTCAGCACCGCTACGCGGATGCCATGCCGGCGCACCAGTTCCAGCGCCAACTGCGCACCGGCCAGAAACTCGGCACTGACATCTTCACCCGTTACCGTCAGCACCTGCGTGTCACCATCGAGCACAGCGCGGCCCTGCCCTCCGGGTATCTCCGCTGGCGGCCGCGGTGTCGGCAAGCCGCCGGCCACCTCCGGGCACAACGGCACCACGCGCCCTTCAGCCTGCCACTGCTGCAACAAATCGGGATGGCCACTGGCACGGCCGTCATAGCGTACTGGCTGCCCCAACAGGCAGGCGCTCACCAACACCTTGGGCATATCAGAAAAGGTCATTGCCACGCCTCCTGAACCAGCCGGTCAACGACAGCCGCTCGCGCCCGGCCGGCAATACTTCGTGAGGCACTTCGCCCGACAGGAAAACCACCAGGCAAGCAGCCACTGGCTCGACATCGTGCTCGACACCGTTGGCCAGAAACATGCGCAACTGGCCACCGTCATGTGGTTGCCAGCCTTCATTGAGGTAAAGCACCGCCGAGACCATACGCCGGTCATCGTCGCGGAAGCGGTCCAGGTGCCGGCGATAGAACGCCCCCGGTGGGTACAGGGCAAAGTGGCATTCGAAGTCTTCCAGGCCCAGGAACAGGCCTTGGTTGATCGCCAGGCGCAACTGATCCATCGCCGCCAGGTACTGGTCGCAGGCCTCGGCCTGCCCCGGGTCGATCCACTGGATCTGGTCACCGCGAATGGCTTCGCGCACCTCCTGGGTAGCACCCCGCCCAACCCCTGCGGGGTTGAGTTCGCCTTCGGCATCACGGCGCCGGCACTCGGCTGCCAGTGCGCGCACCAGGTCGGCAGGCAGAAAGTGCGCCTGCTGGGACCAGCCATGGGTGGCCAGATCGTCGACGACGGCCGCAAGCATCGGGTATTCAGGGAAGATGTGCATGGCGCGCATCATATCCATTCGCCCTGTCGCCGCACAGCGCCACTTGGCCGAGAAACACGCGGATATCTCGACAAACCGGCGCCGGGCCAAGGACAATAGGCCCCTGCCGACAGGAGTCCTGAATGCGCCGTCTGTTTTCCCTGATTCTGCTGATGATCTGCACCATGCCTGTCTGGGCAGACAACCTGGATCAACTGTACAAGGCTGCCGGCTGGCCCGACCAGCGCGCCCACTTCAACGATGCCCTGACCGCCGCCCAGGAGCGCTACCGCAACAGTTTGCCACCCGCCGTTTACCAGGCGCTGGTCAACAACAGCAACCAGCGCTTCCAGGCCCAGGCGATGGACCGTCGCGCCCAGACCAAGCTGCGCGCCACCCTGGCCAACCCGGCACCGGCCCTGGCCTTCTTCCAGTCACCGCTGGGGCGCAAAGTGGTGGCGGCCGAGCTCAGGGCCACCCGCAAGGACGAACTGGCGAAGAACGCCAAAGGCCTGCCCAAGATCCAGGCCAGCGACGATCGTCTGCTGGTCATTGGCCATCTGGCCCAAGCCCTGCCTGCACGAGAGGCCGGCGCCGAAGTCAGCCTTGCCATCGCCGGTGTAGCCGCCGACAGCCTCAGCTCGATGATCCCCGGCCTGTTCGGCGGCGGCCAGGCACAGAGCCTGCTGGATGGCCAGCGCCAGCGACTGATGGGGCAGATTGGCGAAGACCTGAACAACACCCTGCTGTACGTCTACCGTGACCTGTCCGATGCCGAGCTGGAAGCGTTCGCCACCTTTGCCGAGTCGCCCGAGGGCAAGGCTTACTACCAGGCGGCCCTGGCCGCTGTGCGCGCCGGCCTGGCGGTTGGCCAGAGCGCCGACGACCTAAAGTGATCAGCCCAGACGCTGGTCGATGAAGTCGAAGTAGCGCTGGCGGATGCCCGGCAATTCGTTGGCCAGGTGGTGACGGGCCTCGGGCAGCATCAGGATCTGCGGCTCGGCAAACTTGGCCTTGAGCACTTCAAGGTTGTAGGGCCAGTCCACCGTACCATCCGCCTCCCCCTGCACGATCAATGGCCGCCGCGCACTGCACGGCGCGGCCTCGATGCGTTTGACCCAGGCGATCAGTGCGCCCACCCAGGCCGTTGGCAGGCGACGCGGTTGCAGCGGGTCGGCCTCCAGGAACGGCAGGAAGGCCGGGTCGTTGGTGTTCTCACTGAAGCGCCGTTCGATGCCATTGACGAAGTGGCGCAGCACGCAATAACTGAACTTCGACCAGCGCCAGGAACATGGCCGCACCAGCGGGGCCAGCAGGATGACCTGGCCATCGATGGGGCTGCGTGCGCCATGGTGCAGCAGATGGTCCACGGCAATCGCCCCCCCCGTGCTCTGCCCACAAAGGTGCCACGGGTGCGGCAGTTGCAGCGTGTGCACCTGTTCGAACAAGGCCTCCAGCACCTGCTGGTACACCGCGAAGTCAGTGATGCTGGCCCGCTCGCCGCTGGACAGGCCGTGGCCGGGCAGGTCGCAACTGATCACCGCAAAACCTTGCTTGAGTGCCCACGCAATCACATGCTGGTACAGCCCCATGTGGTCGTAATAGCCGTGCAGCAGGAACAGCGTCGCGCTTGGCTGCTCGGGTAGCCAGGCCTGCCCGACCAGGTCGAACCCCGCCGCCTGGAAGCTGCCTAGCCAGCTGTGTGCCGGCAGGTTCAGGCCATAGAAGCGCTGGTAGTCCTGCGCTTGTGCCGACAGTGGCTGGCGAGTGGTGAAGGGCGCCAGGCTGGTGCGCAGGCGGTCGGGGTGAAAGGCAGGGGGCATCGGGTACATCCACATTGATGCAAGTATTGATCTGGAATCTTCAGCTCTGGCCGGCGCCATGGCAAGCTTGCTCGCCTCGAACAACCAGCATCGAACTAATTGTGGGAGCGGCCTTGTGTCGCGAAAGGGCCGCAAAGCGGCCCCAGC
>NZ_JBICKE010000095.1:0-1754 GCF_043103865.1 Pseudomonas sp. yb_5 | reverse complement strand
AGCGAACCCGTTGGCCCTTGGCTTCCTGGCGGCTGCCCGGCAGGCCACGGGCGGTGCGCATCAGGCGGGTGGTCTGGCCCTTGCCGTCGGTGTGGCTGAACACTTGGCCGTAGATGTTGTCAGTGAAAGTCTCCTTGATCTATTTCGGAAGAGCGATGCGTAGAACTTCACCGTCCGGCTTGTACTCCAGACAGGTGGTTTAGTTCGGCGCACCGGTCACTGATACCAGATACCGGCGCTCGTCGTAGCGATAGTAAGTGCTCTTACCAGAACAGCCTCGACGGAGACTTCCAATTGCGCCATCATACATCTTTATCAATCAAAACAATTAGAGACATAAAAGATTATCACCCATAATAATATCTATCAACATAAGAGTCAGCCAAGTTCAAAATAAAATTCAATGAAACTATTGAAGTTGCCCCACTGCGGGCGGAGTCGCCCCGCTTTGAAAGCTTCCAACCTCTCACCAAGGGAAATTTCAAGCACCTCTCCAGTCCTGGAATTATAGTAATATCCACTTTCACCCTCAAAGCTATCCAGGGGTATGTAATCAAGACTCAGGCCTAGGGTGTCATGGGTGCGTTTCAGCGCGAGATCAAACTTGGTATTTTTAGAGAACCAACCAAGCTGATAGAGCTCATGTCCTCCCGAGGAAAATGTGGGGCCATCTTCAGCATGCAAGTAAAATTCAGCACAATCCGACCCTATATCAATTCCTAATTTAACTAGTTCAGCCTCGTAATCTGCGCTAGCATCATCATACCACCAGCCCTTTTGGCGGCAAAAATTTTTAACCTTATCCGATAGCATATTTGAATCATCCACAAGTTAATTTACTTGAACGAATATTTTTTTCCGCCTGCGCTCTCGACATCCAGTAACTTTCTCTGTCGCCATTAAAGATAGCGCGATCTACTGGATTATGTGGATGCTGCCCCGGCAGATGAGGGTGAAGCGCGTTTGTCCTTCCGTATGTCTGATGCGTATCTGCTGATAACTCAAAGAGCGAACCAAGTGCATCCTGTTTAGAATGATGCAAATTAAGCTGAGAGTAACTACCGTTTTTCACCACAAAAGGGCTTTTACCCTCCGACGCTAAATCAAGATTTGTTTTGATACCTTCGCGAGTATTAACTGGCAAGTCCCAGTCAATTTTCTGCTGAAAAACGGTGTGAGTGCTACCGGACGGAGCGGTGAACGTTGAGCTCGTGAAGAACCCTGCCAAGCCATAAGGGTCTATCCAGCTTATCGAGTTCACAGCATAACGATAGAGATTGAACCCTCCCGCCAATCCAATCGGATCTTGGGTAACAAACCGCCCTATACCGGCATCGTAGTATCTAAATGTATTGTAGATTAGATTTGATTCGTCATCAAAATATTGCCCCTGGAACCTCAGATTCTGCTCGACTTCATTGACCGCCAGTTGCTCAATCGCTCCCCATGACCGATAGGTCGCCTGCCAAACGATCTCGCCCTCGCTATTGGTCAGCTCGATCGGCGTACCGATCTGATCGGTATGGAAGTAATAAAGCTTTTGCTCCTCCCCTTCAGCCTGATCGACTCGCGCCAGCGGCGCATAGCTACCCGGCTCATACAGGTACAAACTGCTCTGTCCCGGCACCTCCTCCTGCAACATCCGCAGCCCTTGCCAAAGAAAGCGTTTCTGCTCGACCTTGCCATTGATCTCCGACTGCTTGGCCACCCGCCGTCCGAGGCTGTCGTACCGGTACTCGCCTCGGCTTTCCAGC
>NZ_JBICKE010000094.1:0-1887 GCF_043103865.1 Pseudomonas sp. yb_5 | reverse complement strand
GTGGCGGCGACTTGCGCCTCGATCAGTTGCTGCAGGCACTGCTCCAGCGGGTAGTCGGCGTGGGTGCGGTTCCAGTCGTAGACCACCTGTTGCTGCTGCGCGGCATTCAACAGCGGCAGCTCGGCGATGCGCTGCTGCGGCTGGGCGACGATGGCGGCCAACAGGCCCTGCCAGTGCCCGGCGAGCTGGGCAATGGTGGCTTCGTCGAACAAGGCCGTTGCGTAGGTCAGGAACGCACCAATGCCGTGTTCATGCTCGACAGTGTTCAATGCAAGGTCGAACTGAGTGGTATGGATTTCCCAGTCGAGCGCCTCCAGGGTCAGGCCTGGCAGGCGCCGCGTCTGGCCCCTGCCCTCGCTGCCGTGGTTGTGCATCACCTGGAACAACGGGCTATGGCTGAGGCTGCGCTCTGGCTGCAGGGCTTCGACCAGTTGCTCGAACGGCAGGTCCTGATGCGCCTGTGCGCCGAGCCCGGCCTGGTGAACTTGCGCGACCAGCGCGTCGAAGGTGGTGCTCAGGTCGAATTCGGCCTTGAGGACCTGGGTGTTGACGAAAAAGCCGATGAGCCCCTCGACTTCGCTGCGAGTGCGGTTGGCGATCGGGACGCCGACGCGGATGTCGTTCTGCCCGCTGTAGCGGTGCAACAACGCCTGGAAGCTTGCCAGCAGCAAGGTGAACAGCGTCACGCCCTGACGCTTGGCCAACTGCTTCAGCGAATCTGCCAGCGCATCGGCAATGGCGATGTCGAGGCGTGCCCCTGCATGGCTCTGCACTGCACCGCGCGGGCGGTCCAGCGGCAACTCCAGTACCGGCTGTTCGTCCCCCAGATGGGCCGTCCAGTAGCCCAGTTGCTTCTCGCGTTCACCCGCTTCCATGAACTGCCGTTGCCACAGCGCGTAGTCGGCATACTGCACAGGGAGCGGCGGCAATTGCAGCACCTGCCCGGACTTGCCGGCCTCGTAGAAACGCACCAGCTCGTCGACCATGATAGGTGTCGACCAGCCATCGGAGACGATGTGGTGCAGGGTCAACACCAGTACATGGTCATCCGCCGCCAAACGCAGCAGCTTGACCCGCAGCAAGGGCCCCTGCTCAAGGTCGAATGGCTGCTGAACTTCCTGCTCGACCCATGCCTTCAATGCCGCGCTGGCATCGGCATCGACGGCCTTGAGTGTATCGATGACCAGCTCGACGGGCGCTTCGGGGTGAATCACCTGCACCGGCTGGTCACTGTCGAGGTGAAAAGTGGTACGCAGGGTTTCGTGTCGCGCGATCAGGGCATCGAAGCTGGCCTGTAGCGCCTGAAGGTCAAGATCGCCCTTCAGACGCAGGGCGACCGGAATGTTGTATGCGCTGCCCTGGGGGTCCATTTGCCAGAGAAACCATTGCCGCTGCTGGGCGTAGGACAACGCCAGCGCCTCCCCCGGCGCTCTCGCAGGGATCGGCGCGACTCCGTACAAGTTGATTCCCTGACGCTTCAGGAGCATGGCCAGAGCGTGACGCTCTTTGGTGGACAACGATTTGACGGAGTCGAGCAACGCTTGCACTGATGTATCCCCTATGAAATCAGTTCATCAATTTCCTCCGTGGTTAGACGTTTGAGCGCCTCCAGCGATTTAGCCAGTTCTGCCTGAATCGGATCGATTTGCTGATTTTTCTCTTCGAGGCGACGCGAGAAATCCGCCAGCAGGGGATGCTCGAACAGCTCCTTCAAAGTGGCGTCGATGCCAGTCGCCTCGCGAACACGCACGATCACCTGGGTGGCCGACAGCGAATGGCCACCCAGGGCGAAGAAGCCATCGTTCAGGCCAACCCTTTCGAGCTTCAGCACGTCTGCCC
The DNA here is from genome assembly GCF_043103865.1 of Pseudomonas sp. yb_5. Lineage (NCBI taxonomy): Bacteria > Pseudomonadati > Pseudomonadota > Gammaproteobacteria > Pseudomonadales > Pseudomonadaceae > Pseudomonas > Pseudomonas sp. yb_5. The sequence goes on along the minus strand of NZ_JBICKE010000094.1, from coordinate 48 downwards.
AGATCGCCGCGATCTGTTGCTCCAGCGCGTTGCGCGGGGCCACGTAGC
>NZ_JBICKE010000093.1:0-45703 GCF_043103865.1 Pseudomonas sp. yb_5 | reverse complement strand
CACCACAAAACCTCAGTTTTTCTCCGCCCGCTCGCGCAGCCCTTTCAGGGTATTGAACGGCGCATCCACCACGAACTTGTTGGCCACCATCGCCGGCACGCTACCACCTGGCTCGGTGTGCACCTGGTAGGTCACTTCAGTGCTGTCACCCTTGGGCACCAGCTTCCAGAAGCCGTCGACTTTTGCCACCCGAACAAAACCCTTCTCTTCCGGCAGGTAAGTCGGCTCTTCTTTCAGGTTACGGGTCAGGCTGCCATCCGCCTCCTTGACGGTCGTAATGTGCAGCACGGAATCACGCGGCGTCACCGGCCATGGCGTATTGAACTGGGTATAGGTCCAGCTCTGGTCACCTTCGTGCTTGAGCAGCTTCTGCGACTTGCATTCGTGAATCCAGGCACAGGCCCCGGACACGTCCTCCTGCAGCGCCTCGACCTTGGCCAGCGGCGCCTTGATCACGGTCACACCGCGATAGGCCTTGTACTTGGACCCGGCCACCTCACTGAGGGACACCTTGATGCCCTCCTCGTCCTTGGCCACTTGCCAGTTTTCAGCCCAGGCCACAGGCGACAGCAGAACACCCACGCCACACAGCAGTGCAATACGCTTGAACGATCTCATCATGTTTATCCTTGTTGTCGAAGATCCAGCCTGTCACGCCGCCGTCATCTGCTCCCACCAGCCAAGAATCCTGATAGCGTCGTCACGATCACTGCCACACACCTCGACATCTGCCTTGAAACCACCACACACCGCGGGCCGCTCAGGCTTGCCGAACAGGTCGCAAAGGTTGGCCGCAGTCAGGTGCAGGCAGCGCTCTCCTGCCGGCTTGCCATTGGGCATTCGCGGCATCGCGGAAGTGATGGACGGGGCGATGCAGCAGGCACCACAGCCCTCACGGCATTTCATGACTGTTCACCAAAATCAGGACTCCCTGGAACAAAACGGGACGAACGTCCCTGGATAGTAACGGCTCAAACAGACGTTTGAAATTGCTGGCACGATGAAATCTGCTGTGACCCGGCAGTCAGTTCGCGCCTATTGGCGATACTCGAAATCGATGGCTGCTCCTTCCACGTCATGACGGCTGTCATTGCGCAGTTGCAGCTGCATTTCGTTGTTGATCAGCCGACCATTGAGCTGGAACGGGCTGTCATTGGTCTCTGGTCTTTCTGTGAACATGGGCGGCAACAATGGTTTGCGCCGCTGGATTGGCGAAGGCGCGCCCACATTCGGCTCAAGGTTGTTGACCATATCAACTGGCAGGCTGAGGTCCAGTTCCGTCTTGGGTAATGGTTTGGCAACCGCTTTGCTGAGCGGCTTGTGCGCGGGCTTGGCTGTCGCCTTTTTTGGCACCTGCTTACCCTGAGCGGCCTGAGCCTGGCTTGCCGGTTGCGCAGCCAAAGCGGGGGCGACCGGGCAGCAGAACGGCAAAAGGCACACGATCAGAACGAAGCAGCGCGAAGCGTTCATGGCAAATGGACAGACTGGCAGGAAAAGTGCGTATGCTCCCTGTTCCACAGACGGCTTGCAAGCCTTACAAAAGCGTGACCGCAGTCTCCCTGCACAACTGCTGCGCCAGCAAACCGAGCGTAATCACAGCCCGTTCGGCCTCTTTATTCCATGGAATGCCGCAATTGAGTCGTACACAGTGGTTGAACTGCTCTGTGTTACTGAATATTAGTCCTGGTGCAATGCTGATACCCTGCTCCAGCGCGCGCACATGCAGCTCCTGGGTATTGACCCGACCCGGCAGGCTTACCCAGAGGATGAAGCCACCTGTCGGCCGAGTCATCTGGGTGCCCTCGGGGAAGTGTTGCTGCACTGCCAGCTGATAGGCGCTGAGGTTCTTGCGATACTCCTGGCGCATGAAGCGAAGATGCCGGTCGTAGCCGCCATTTTCCAGGTAGGCTGCCACCCCCATCTGCGTCACGCTGCAGGCCGAGTGGGTGGTAAAAGTCTGCAAGCGCTGAATCTCGTCCTGGTAACGCCCCGCGATCATCCAGCCAACGCGCACGCCGGGGGACAACGTCTTGGAGAAGCTCGAACAGTAGATGACCCGGTCCAGCCGGTCGAACGCCTTCAGCGCCTTGGTCTTGCCCTGCTCGAACATCAGTTCACCGTAGATGTCATCCTCGATGATCTGGATATCGAAGTCCGAGGCCAGTCGCAGCAATTGCTTTTGCCGCTCTTCCGGGACGGTGCCGCCCAGCGGGTTGCTCAAGCGCGCAGTCAGCACCAAAGCCTTTATCGACCACTGGTTAGCCGCCAATTGCAAGGCTTCGAGGCTGATACCGGTGGACGGATCGCTGGGAATTTCGATCACTTTCAAACCCAGCAGGTCAGCCAGTTGCAGCAAGCCGTAATAGGTCGGCGACTCGGCGGCGATCAGGTCACCTGGACGGGTCAGCACACGCAGCGACATCTGCAGGGCGTCTACACACCCATGGGTGACGATCACTTCACGCGGGTCGACCAACACGCCGGCATCGCGCATGCGTATGGCGATCTGTCGGCGCAGCGGCTCGAAACCAGGGCTGAACATGTAGCTGAAGGCACGCGGGCTATGGAAGCGCGTCACCTTGGCGATTTGCTGATGCAGGGCGCGCACGGGCAGATAGTCGACATGCGGCACTGCAGCGCCAAACGGGAACACACCATCGCGACGCGCCTCAGTCAGCACCTGCTGAATGATGCTGGCGCGCGTGACCAGGCCGGGGCGCTCCACCCGGGCGATGTCCGGCGTTTGCGCGGTCAAGGCAGGTGTCTGGTGCACGTAGTAGCCAGACTGCGGCCGCGCCCGGATAAGCCCTTGGTCCTCGAGATTGGCATAGGCCTGCAACACCGTGGCATGACTGACATTGAGCTGGGCGCTCATCTTGCGCACGGAGGGTACCCGCTCGCCTGGCTGGTAGACACCGCGACGGATATCATCGGCCAGTTGCTGGGCGATACGCTGGTACAGCAGCAGGTTGGTCATGTCGACATGCTCGTTGTTCTTGTACGGGTCACTGACGGTAAAGGATACCGTAACAGTTGCAAAGTGTACTGGGACAGATTGCAACATAGTCGACAATACAACAGCGTGGCAGCTATCGAAACGATTAAACCGACATAAAACGGGCCGCAAAGCGGCCCCTTTTCCGAAAGACTCAGCGCGCTGGCGCGAGCCGCCCCTTGTCATCGGAGAATACGATCTCAACCCGTCGGTTCTGCGCCCTGCCCCGCTCCGAGGCATTGGCCTCAATCGGGTACTGATCGCCATAACCTTCAACCTGCAGGCGCTTTTCGTCGATACCCAGGTCTACAAGCATGTCGGCCACGGACTGCGCCCGATCGCGCGACAGCTTAAGGTTGTCCTCGCCCGCGCCAGTGCTGTCGGTATAGCCCTCGATGCGCACTACCCGGCGCGGGTTGAGCTGCAGGAACTGCACCAGCTTGAGCACAGTCCGGCTGGCCGAGTTCTTCAGGTCGGCACTGCCGGTATCGAACAGCACATCGCCCAACGTCATCACCAAGCCACGGTCGGCCTGTTCCGAAGCCAATGCGGCAATCTGCGATTCGACCCACTGGCCCTGCTGCTGCACGCTGGCCAGCTTGGCCTCACGCAAAGCCAGCTGCAGGCGCTGACGCTCCAGGTCAAGCTTGGCCTGGCGTTCCTGGTTCAGCGCCAGCTTGGCATGCTCGCTGGCAATCTCGCTGTAGCGCTGACTGAGGTACGCATAATGCCGCACATCAGAACCGGTGCCGATGTAGCTGGACAAGCGCTCGGCGCGGGCCAGCGATTCGCCCGCGCGAATCACGTCGCGCGGCGCGCTGCGCAGCACATCGGAATCATCCTTGACCCCCTGGAAGGCGACAGCGGCCTCATCCAGCGCGGCACTGCTGCGCTGGCTGGCGCAACCTTGCAAGCCTGCCGTCAGCGCCAACAATACCAGTGCAGCCAAAGGCGTACGCCGGATCATGGCTGCACCCCCAACTGCTTGCGCAAGCGCTTGATCCGCGACTGCAGTACCTGCAACTGCTCTTCGCTCTTCTGGTTCAGCACCTGGGCCTCGGCCAGGCGTGCATCCAGCTCGGCTTGCTCGGCGCGCATGCGCGCATCGCGGTAGTCTTGGGTAAGCATGTTGGCCTTGGCGCGGGCCAGCTTGTCTTCAGCCAGTTTCAGCGTTTCGACCTGCTCAGTGGCGCCGACGGCCTTGGCCTGGTCCAGTGCCTGTTCGGAAATGCGCATCTGCTCGTCAGGGGCCGGATCATTGGCGCAGCCAGCCAGGCCGAGCACGGCCAGGGCAAGGATTAGTGGTTGGGTTCTCACGCAATCTTCCTAGTGTTTGGGGGCTTCCGCCGGCACCTGCAACTGCGCTTTCCAGCGCTCGAGATTACGTTGCAGTACAGCTTCGGATGCACCAGAGATCGGCAATTCTGTCAGTTTTTTTGCCAATTGCCCACGCAACCAGCTGTCATTGCACGCCGAGTTGTGCGACAGCGCCAGGTACAGGCCCGGCCTGTCCACCGGCAAGCCGCGGGCTATCAGGTCATTGCTCATGCCCAGGCTCTGGGCCATGGCCATACCGGAGTAACGGCCAGCCAGCACATAGTCCACCTGGCCGAGTACCAGCTTCTGGAACGCCTGGGTCAGGTTCTGCGCCGGCACCAGCTTGAGTTGGGCCTTGGCGAACGCCGTAAAGGCCGGGGTCAGGCGCGCACGGTCAGACAAACTGCCCTGGTACCTGGCCAGATCGGCCGGGCCATCAAAGATCACCACTGCATCATGGCGGGTCCACACCAGGTACTCATTGAGCTGCAACGGCGGATGGATGTAGTCCAGCGCGGTCAGTTGCTCCACCTGCATAGGGGTGTCGAGCAGCAGGTCCATGCGCCCACTGCGTACCTCTTCCAGCGCCTGATCACGGCGACCAGCACTCAGCACCTCGACCTTCACACCCAGTTCGCCAGCCACCTGGCGCAACAGGTCAACGTTGGCGCCTATCAGGTGCCTGGGATCTTTCGGATCTTGCCAGGAATAGGGCGGCGCATCAGGACTGCCAGTCGCCACCAGGCGTTCGCACTTGCCTGCTGCCATCGCCAGTGGCGGCAGCAACAGCGCCACGCATGCCAGCACCCTGCCCGTTCCGCGCAACGTCATGCCTTACTCCTCAACCCATAAAAAAACCCGACCCTCAAAATGAGGGCCGGGTTCTTTATAAGTGAAGCAGGCGGATCAGACCAGCTTTTCCAGCTCTGGAACCGCTTCGAACAGGTCAGCGACCAGGCCGTAGTCGGCCACCTGGAAGATCGGCGCTTCTTCGTCCTTGTTGATCGCCACGATCACTTTGGAGTCTTTCATGCCGGCCAGGTGCTGGATCGCGCCAGAGATACCGACGGCGATGTACAGCTGTGGCGCAACGATCTTGCCGGTCTGGCCGACCTGCATATCGTTCGGCACAAAGCCTGCGTCGACTGCGGCGCGCGAAGCACCGACAGCGGCACCGAGCTTGTCGGCCAGGCTGTACAGGTGTTTGAAGTTGTCACCGTTGCCCATGCCACGGCCGCCGGAAACGACGATCTTGGCAGCGGTCAGCTCTGGGCGGTCGGACTTGGCCAGCTCTTCGCCAACGAAAGCCGAAATACCGGCGTTGTGCGCAGCGCCAACAGCTTCGACAGCAGCCGAACCACCTTCGGCGGCCACGGCGTCGAAACCGGTGGTACGTACGGTGATCACCTTGATGGCCGCGCTCGATTGCACGGTGGCAATGGCGTTACCCGCGTAGATCGGGCGCTTGAAGGTGTCGGCGGACTCGACCGAGATGATCTCGGAGATCTGGTCCACGTCCAGCAGCGCGGCAACGCGCGGCAGGATGTTCTTGCCATTGGTGGTAGCCGGGGCCAGCACATGGCTGTATCCCTTGGCCAGCTCGACGATCAGCGGCGCGACGTTTTCCGGCAGCACGTGGGCATAGGCCGCGTTGTCGGCAACCAGCACCTTGGCCACGCCAGCGATCTTGGCAGCAGATTCGGCAACGCCACCGACGTTCTGGCCGGCGACCAGCACGTGCACATCACCACCGATCTTGGCGGCTGCGGCGACAGTGTTCAGGGTGGCCGGGGCTACGGCACCGTTCTCGTATTCAGCGACAACCAGGATAGTCATTTAGATTACCTTCGCTTCGTTCTTCAGCTTCTCGACCAGTTCGGCCACCGATTTGACCTTGATGCCAGCACTGCGGGCAGCCGGGGCTTCAACCTTCACGGTCTTGTTGGTGGAGGCGAGGGAAACGCCCAGTGCGTCTGGAGTAACAGTCTCCAGCGGCTTCTTCTTGGCCTTCATGATGTTCGGCAGCGACGCGTAGCGTGGCTCGTTCAGGCGCAGGTCGGTGGTGACGATCGCTGGCAGGTTCAGTGCAACGGTCTGCAGGCCGCCATCGATTTCACGGGTGACATTCAGCTTGTCGCCAGCGACTTCGACCTTGGACGCGAAAGTGCCCTGGGCGAAGCCAGTCAGCGCGGCCAGCATCTGGCCGGTCTGGTTGTTGTCACTGTCGATAGCCTGCTTGCCGAGGATGACCAGCTGCGGCTGCTCCTTGTCGACAACGGCCTTCAGCGCCTTGGCCACGGCCAGGGAGTTCAGTTCGTCAGCGGCTTCTACCAGGATGGCACGGTCGGCACCCAGGGCCAGGGCAGTACGCAGTTGCTCCTGGGCAGTGGTCGGGCCGACGGAAACGACGACGATCTCGGTCGCAACGCCTTTTTCCTTGAGGCGTACGGCTTCTTCCACGGCGATTTCGCAGAAGGGGTTCATGGACATCTTGACGTTAGCAAGGTCGACGCCGGAGTTGTCCGCTTTGACGCGAACCTTGACGTTGTAGTCGACCACTCGTTTGACAGCTACAAGAACCTTCATGGATTCCTCGTTACTCTCCGGTGAATAGATAGTCGCCTGGGGCCATGCCCGGCGATGCGCGTGGGTACAAGGGCACCTCTAAAAACGTATCGGGTGGCAGCAACTTCACAGTGACCAAACAGTCTCGTTCGGACTCTTGCGACAAATCCTCACGGGTCATTTCCTGTCGTGGCGTGTAAACTCCACTACAAACCGGCCCAAGCCCGCAAAACCCTGCTCCACACCTGGTCTTTAGAGGTGTACCTGCGCCCGGCTGCAAGCCTACGGCGAACGTAAAACCGCTCGTATCTTGACCGTAACACCCATTCCGGTCAATACGGCAAATCGGTCACCCTCCAGCCGCGTTCCTGTGATTTTACTGGCCTGCGGCAAATTCAAACAAACGTTTGTATTGGACCCGCCAAGTGGTGTAGATATAATGCGCGGCCAAGACAAAACGGTGTAGTCCGTCATTTGCCCAGCTACAGTTCCGCCGTTGCGTAGAACCGCCGCGAATGCCCCGCACCCATAAGACAAAGCAACAGCACGAGCCTTGATGAGTAGGAGAGAACCAGTGGAACGCGAATACATGGAATTCGACGTGGTCATCGTCGGCGCCGGCCCGGCGGGCCTGTCCGCCGCCTGCCGCCTGAAGCAGAAGGCCGCCGAAGCCGGTAGCGAAATCAGCGTCTGCGTGGTGGAGAAAGGCTCTGAAGTCGGCGCCCACATCCTCTCTGGCGCGGTGTTCGAACCCCGCGCCCTGAACGAGCTGTTCCCCGACTGGAAAGCGCTCGGCGCACCGCTGAACACCGAAGTGAAGCGCGATGACATCTACGTGCTCAAGGACGCCGGCAGCGCGACCAAGGTGCCTGACCTGTTCGTGCCCAAGACCATGCACAACCATGGCAACTACATCATCTCGCTGGGCAACCTGTGCCGCTGGCTGGCCCAGCAGGCCGAGAACCTCGGCGTGGAGATCTACCCAGGCTTCGCCGCCCAGGAAGCGCTGTTCGACGACAACGGCGTGGTCCGCGGCATCGTCACCGGCGACCTCGGTGTCGACCGTGAAGGCAACCCCAAGGATGGCCTGTACACCCCAGGCATGGAACTGCGTGCCAAGTACACCCTGTTCGCCGAAGGCTGCCGTGGCCATATCGGCAAACAGCTGATCAAGCGCTTCAACCTCGACAGCGAGTCCGACGTCCAGCACTACGGCATCGGCCTGAAGGAAATCTGGGAAATCGACCCGGCCAAGCACGAACAGGGCCTGGTGGTGCACACCGCCGGCTGGCCGCTGGACGTGGTGGCCAAGGAAAACACCGGTGGCTCGTTCCTTTATCACCTGGAAAACAACCAGGTGGTGGTCGGCCTGATCGTTGACCTGTCCTATGCCAACCCCTACCTGTCGCCGTTCGACGAATTCCAGCGCCTCAAGCACCACCCGGTGATCAGCCAGTACCTCGAAGGCGGCAAGCGCATCAGCTACGGCGCCCGCGCCTTGGCCAAGGGCGGCATCAACTCGCTGCCGAAAATGGTCTTCAATGGTGGCGCGCTGATCGGTTGCGACCTGGGCACCATGAACGTGGCCAAGATCAAGGGCAGCCATACCGCGATGAAGTCCGGCATGCTCGCCGCCGAAGCAGTGGCCGACGCTTTGATCGCCGGTAGCGAAGGCGGCGATCAGTTGAACAGCTATGTCAGCGCCTTCAAGGCCAGTTGGCTGCACGAAGAACTGTTCGCCAGCCGCAACTTCGGCCCGGCCATGCACAAGTTCGGCCCGCTGCTGGGCGCGGCGTTCAACTATGTCGACCAGAACTGGTTCGGTGGCAAGCTGCCGTTCACCCTGCATGACACCAAGCCGGACTATGCCTGCCTCAAGCTGGCCGCCGACTCGAAAAAGATCGACTACCCGAAACCGGACGGCAAGCTCAGCTTCGACAAGCTCAGCTCGGTATTCCTCTCCAGTACCAACCACGAAGAGGAACAACCCTGCCACCTGAAGCTGACCGATCCGAGCGTACCGATCGCCAGCAACCTGCCGCTGTACGACGAGCCTGCCCAGCGCTACTGCCCGGCAGGTGTGTACGAAGTGGTCACCCAGGAAGACGGCAACAAGCGTTTCCAGATCAACGCGCAGAACTGCGTGCACTGCAAGACCTGCGACATCAAGGACCCGGCCCAGAACATCACCTGGGTCACCCCTGAAGGCGCTGGCGGGCCGAACTACCCGAACATGTAAGGCCCCTGCCCTTGCGGCAACAAAAAGCCCCCGGTTCTCATGGGCCGGGGGCTTTTTGTTGGCTGCCATTATCAGGCAGTACGCACTTCCTCAAAGAGTTCTGGATGGCGATCCAGCAGCTTGAGCAGTTTCACCAACGCCACTGGCGGGGTGGTCTTGCCGTTTTCATACCGGGAGAACGCATTGACCCCACCACCGAAGATTTCCCCCGCTTCACGCTGGTCGAGGTCGAACTTTCTGCGTATGGAGGCAATAAAGGAAGGATCCACAACATTTGCGTTGACCTGGCGCTCGAATGCCGTCATCAAGTGACTGACGCGCATGGCTTCATCATGACTCAGTACGCATTCACCACATGCGGAGCAGTAATCGCCACTTACCTCCGGGATCACTGTCATCTCGCCTTTGTAGCTATAGGGCATGCCCTGAATGTCAGGTGCAAGCTCCGAGCCGCCGCATATTGGACATCTCATGGTTACAACTCCTTGAAAGACACGATGAGCACGTCGTCTACCACGGACAATTTCAAATAAACGTACCCAATTGCTGTAAGCGGGCGATACACATCCTGCCAAACCCGGTGGTCAATATGGCTGGTCATGCTCTTGTAGAAATCAGTGCGCTTCAAGCTGGTGATCACCTCAAGCATGCCCGGAAAATCCATTCCCAGCGCCTTGGCGCCTTTCAATGCAGCACCCGTAGGACGGATTCGCCTTGCCGCAGCCAGGGCTTTTACCCGCTCCAGCGGGCAATGAGGCATTCTCTTTTCCATGAGAAATTAACCTTCCAGGTTAAATTTGGCTAATAGGTTATTCCAATAGCCCCCACCTGGAAGTCTGCCCCAATGCCCCGCAGCCGTTACCGGCTCATTTGTCGCCGCACATGACCGGCATCGGCTCCGCAGCAAACACCAATGGCTCACGACGCCCGAAATACAAGGCCGTCAGCAGCCCTACCGCGCCCATGATCAGACAAAACCCGACACACACCCATGGGCTCCACGGCATCAGCGCAATCAGTGCCAGCGGCGTGGTACTGGCCCACACTGCGTAGGCCACGTTGTAGGTGAAGGAAATGCCCGATACGCGGATCTGCGCCGGGAACAGCCCCACCATCACCGAGGGCACCACACCCACCACGCCGCAGCTCAATCCCGCCAGCGCATAGGCCAGCCAGGTCATGCCCCACTGCCCCACCAGGCTGGCGTACAACGCGCCGATACCCAGCGGCAGCAACAGGCTATACAACATCAGCGCGCGCCAGGCACCCACACGGTCGACCAGCAGCCCGGCCAGCACGCAGCCAATGTTGAGGAAGACGATGCCCACGCTGCTCAGGGCGAAGGTTTGGCCGGCACTCATGCCGAAACGCTGCTGCATCACCGTCGGGGTGATCACCACCAGCACCACCACCGCCGAGGTCAGCACACAGGTCAGCAACGCGGCAGGGATCAACGCCCGGCGGTGCTCGCCCAGCACTCGCCGCAGCGGAAACGTCACAGGTTGCTCCTGGCGCGCGCGCAAGGCGAGGAACACCGGTGTTTCACTGAGCCAGCGGCGCAGCCACACACCAATCACACCGAACACCCCACCCAACAGGAACGGGTAGCGCCAGGCGTAATCGAGGATTTCCTGCGGAGTGAACAGTTGCGCCAGCAAGGTTGCGGTCAGCGCCCCCAGCAGGTAGCCGAAGGTCAGCCCGGCCTGCAGAAAGCCCAGGGCATAGCCGCGCCGCCCGTTTGGCGCGTGCTCGGCAACGAACGTCCAGGCGCTTGGGACTTCACCGCCTACGGCAGCACCCTGGAGGATGCGCAAGGCCAACAGGATCAGCGGGGCGGCATAGCCGATGTCGGCATAGGTCGGCATCACCCCGATCAGCAGGCACGGCAGGGCCATCATCAGGATGCTCAGGCTGAAGACCCGCTTGCGCCCCAGATGGTCGGCGAAGTGCGCCATCAGGATGCCGCCCAGCGGCCGCGCCAGGTAGCCGGTGACGAAGATCCCGAAGCTTTGCAGCAGGCGCAGCCATTCGGGCATCTCCGGCGGGAAGAACAGCTGGCTGAGGGTCAGCGCGAAGAACACGAAAATGATGAAGTCGTAGATTTCCAGCGCGCCGCCCAGCGCCGCCAGGCCCAGGGTCCGATGGTCGCCGCGGCTGAACCGGGGCGGGCGAGCGGTATCGATGGCAGTCATGGCAGGGTCCGCAAATCGGCAAAGGGCAAGAGCATAACAAATAGCTGCCCGATTGCCCCGCCGGCAGCACTGCTAGCGGTTGAACACCGTATGCGCGAAGTTGGCTCGCGGCCGTGGCCGCGCTGTACTGGCTGGCAGCGTGCCCGGCAGCGGTAGCTTGCCGACCACCACCGGGGCGTCGATGATTGCCATGAACGTCTCCAGCGCCTCGTTATCGGGCGCCTGAGGCAGGCTCAGGCTGACCGCCTGGCGCTCGGTCTGCGGCACTGCTGGCACTTTCAACTGGCTGGAATGGTAAAGCAGGGAATGCTGGATTTGGGTACTGACGCGACAAAAACGCTCCAGGTCTACCCCGGCATGGCTGGCCAGTTCGATATTGCCCAGCAGCAAGTGAAAAGGCTGCAAGGCGCACTGCACCAAACGCTGCAGCTCCTCGAAGCTGTCAACGGGGGCGATCCGGTAGTAGCCCAGGCCATTGAGCAGCCGCTCCAGCTGCAACCGCTGGCAGGGGTGGGTATCGGCAATGAGAATGCGCAGGGTCTTGTTTGCCATGGTCGGGCCTGGGCAGCTGGGTAATGGGTACATTCCATGACCTTACTGCGCCCGTTAAGGCTACTGCCAAGGCCATGCCTGGCAGCGGTCTACTTTGATAGAAGTCGGGAACGCCGCATAAATCAAGTGATTGACTGACGGAATTTGCATTTGCCTTTAGCCCGGTACTCCGGTTTGCCACTTGCGCTCACCCCGTCAAGCCGTGCAGGTAACCGCGCGCCTAAACCCAGACGCTCGCACTTCGTTTAAAGGAGGCTCATGCCCCAAGGCATCGCCTCTTACATTCGCGGAGACCCCAGATGTTTCGCCCGGCCCTAGCCTTTTTCGCCCTGACCCTGTCCAGCGTCGCATGGTCCGCCGAGCCCTGTTCGGTAGACATTCACAGTACCGACCAGATGACCTACGACCTGAAAACGATCACCGTACCGCAGACCTGCCAACGCTTTACCGTTAACTTGCTGCACACCGGCATACTGCCCAGGAATATCATGGGCCACAACTGGGTGCTGGCCAAAAAGGACGACATCAAAGGCGTGACCACCGATGGCGCTGCGGCAGGTGAGGCCGATAACTACCTCCAGCCGGGCGACAAGCGCGTGCTCGCCCATACCCGACTGATCGGGGGTGGCGAAAAAGATTCGGTCACTTTCGACACCGGCATGCTGCAGGCAGGCCAGGCGTACGCGTTCTTCTGCTCCTACCCTTTCCACTCCACCATGATGAAGGGCACCCTCACATTCGGTACCTCGTCAGGCAGCTGACGCTATCGAAAAGTGGGCCGACAAGCCGAACGTGCGCTCAGGCCTCGGCCCACTCACGCATACGCAGCCGGCAATGCTTCATGGCGTTGACGATGTGCTTCTCCACCATGGCCTTGGACAGGCCCAGACGCGTGGCGATCTCCCCATGTGACAGGCCTTCGAGCTTGCGCAGCAAGAAGCACGCCCGGCAGGTTTCGCTCAGCTCCGCCACTGCACGCTGCAGCAACTCCAAGCGCTCTTCCTGGCGGCAGGCGCCGTGCACGGGGGCGACGAAGAATCGCTCATCGGTTTCCAGAATCTCCAGAGGCTCGGCGCGACGAAGCTGGTTGCGCCGATGTCCATCGGTCACCAGGTTAAGGGCGGTGCGGTAAAGGAAAGCGCGGGGATGGGAGATCTGCGTGTCGTCACACCGCTCGAGCACCCGCAGATACGCCTCCTGCGCGATATCTTCAGCAGCATGGTGGCTACCCAGACGCGAACGAAGGAACCCGACCAGTTCACGGTAGTAATGCTCGAGCAGTACACCCGAAGACGGCATCGAAGCGCTTTCCCTGTTGTCCGAAGATGGTAGAAGACCGCTGCAGGCCAAGTAATGGCACCGCTGGCGCATAAAATATAATAATTATCATCAAGCTTAAAGACGTTGTTACATTTCCACGCCCGCAACGCGCGTTCCCCGCTAAATCCGCCTTGATCGCTTTCGTTTAATCGGCAGCCTCCCTAGCTGATCCTTGGTGACAGCGGCCCTCTCATGGTCGGAAATCCTGCATGATCCCTCAACGCCTTACCCGTCGTGCCGTAACGTTCGCGCTGTGCCTTATTCCGGTGGCCGCATTCGCCACCTGGCAACTGTTGCCCGGCGAGGCCGAGCAGCGGCCGTTCGTCAGCGTCAGCCGTGGCAACATCGAATCCAGTGTCACCGCGCTGGGCACCCTGCAGCCCCGTCAGTACGTCGACGTGGGCGCGCAGGCCTCCGGGCAGATCCGCACGTTGCACGTAGAAGTCGGTGACACCGTCAAGCAGGGGCAACTGCTGGTGGAAATCGACCCTGCCACGCAACAGGCCCAGCTGGATGCCGAGCGCTATGCCATCCAGACCCTGAAAGCGCAGGTCAAGGAGCAGCGTGCCGAGCATCTCCTGGCCGAACAGCAGTTGCGTCGCCAGCAGCGGATGGCCAGCGACGGCGCCACGCGTGAAGAGGATGTGCAGACGGCCCAGGCCAAGGTGCTGACAACCCAGGCGCGCATCGACATGTATGAGGCGCAGATTCTCCAGGCGCAGGCCACGTTGCGCAGCGCGCAAGCTCAGCTCGGCTACACCCGCATCTACGCCCCGATCGGCGGTACCGTGGTAGCTGTCGATGCACGAGAAGGGCAAACCCTGAACGCGCAACAGCGCACCCCGCTGATCCTGCGGATCGCCAAGCTGTCGCCGATGACGGTATGGGCCGAGGTCTCTGAAGCCGACATCGGCCAGGTCAAGACCGGCATGCAAGCCTACTTCACCACCCTGGGCAGCGGCGGCAGGCGCTGGACCAGCACTGTCAGGCAGATTCTACCGATCCCGCCCAAACCGCTGGATCAGCTCAGCCAGGGCGGCGGCAGCCCGGTTGCCGCCGGTACGGCAAGCGGCAGCGGGACCGGCCGCGTGGTGCTCTACACCGTGCTGCTGGATGTCGACAACGATGACAACGCGCTGATGGCCGACATGACTGCCCAAGTGTTCTTCGTCGCCGGATCTGCCAAGGATGTATTGACCGTGCCCATCGCGGCGCTTCAGGGACGCGGCCAGGGCGAGGGGCTGCAGACTGCCCATGTTCTGACCGACAAAGGCGACGTACAGACGCGCCAGGTACGTACCGGGCTCAGCGACCGCCTGCGCGTGCAGATACTCGACGGGCTTGCGGAAGGTGACAAACTGCTGATCGGCCCTGTCGGCGGTGAGGGTTGACATGAGCACTCCGCTGATAGAGCTGGTCGGCATCCGCAAATCCTACGGGGGCGGCGACAGCCCCCAGGTCGATGTGTTGCGCGGCATCGACCTGAAAGTCCATGCCGGAGAGTTCATCGCCATCGTCGGCACCTCGGGCTCTGGCAAGTCGACCCTGATGAACATCCTGGGTTGCCTCGACCGCCCAAGCGCCGGGCAGTATCGCTTCGCCGGCCAGGATGTTGCCGGCCTGAACAATGACGAACTGGCCTGGTTGCGCCGCGAAGCGTTCGGGTTCGTGTTTCAGGGTTATCACCTGATCCCCTCCGCCTCGGCGCAGGAGAACGTGGAGATGCCGGCGATCTACGCCGGAACCACGGCGGCCCCGCGCGCCGAAAGGGCCAAGGCCCTGCTGCAACGCCTGGGCCTGGGCGAGCGCACCGGCAATCGCCCGCGCCAGCTCTCAGGCGGCCAGCAACAACGGGTGTCCATCGCCCGGGCATTGATGAACGGCGGCCACATCATCCTGGCGGACGAGCCCACCGGTGCGCTGGACAGCCACAGTGGCACCGAGGTCATGCGCCTGCTGGATGAACTGGCCGAGCAAGGCCATGTGGTGATCCTGATCACCCACGACCGCGATGTGGCCGCCCGGGCGCAGCGCATCATCGAGATCCGCGACGGCGAAGTGATCAGTGACAGCGGCGCCGACCAGGCGCCGCCACCGCGTCGCCCAGGTGCGCTGCAAGCCGTCGATCTGGCCGGGCGCCTGGTGCGTGCCGACAGCCAGGGCAGCCCCTGGCTGGGCGAGACCCGGGACGCCCTGCAAGCCGCCTGGCGGGTCATGTGGAGCAACCGCACACGCACCGCGCTGACCCTGTTGGGAATCATCATCGGCGTCGCGTCGGTGGTCGTGATGCTGGCGGTGGGTGAAGGCAGCAAGCGCCAGGTCATGGCCCAGATGGGCGCGTTCGGCTCGAACATCATCTTCATGAACGGTGCCCCTCCAACACCGCGCGCTCCGCGCGGCAACGTTCGCCTCAGCGACGTGCAGGCGCTAGCCGAGCTACCGCAAGTGAAATCCATCATGCCGGCCATGACAGTGGAAGCGCAGGTGCGCTTCGGCAATCGTGACCTGGAGTCGACCATCGGTGGCTATTCGCCTGTGTTCCCGACGCTGATGAGCTGGCCCGTCAGCGAAGGCAGCTTCTTTACCGACAACGACCTGGCCACGGCTGCGACCGTGGCGGTGATCGGCTCGGAGGTGCGCAAGAAGCTGTTCGTTGACGGCCAGGACCCGATCGGCCAGTACATCCTCATCGAGAACGTGCCCTTCCAGGTGATCGGCGTGCTCGCCAGCAAAGGCTCCAGTGGCGCCAACCAGCGAAACGACCTGCGCATCGCCGTGCCGTACTCAGCGGTTTCCATACGTCTTTCCGGCACGCAACACCCGGAATACGTGATCATCGGTGCCGCCGACAGCACCCAGGTGCATGACACCGAACGCGCAATACGCCAACTGATGCTGAGCCTGCACGGTGGCATCGAAGACTTCGAGATCGACAACAGCGCGGCGATGATCCAGGCCGAGGCGGCGACACGCAACGGGTTGTCCCTGATGCTTGGCGCCATTGCCGCTATTTCGCTGCTGGTCGGCGGGATCGGCGTCATGAACGTGATGCTCATGACCGTCCGCGAACGCACCCGCGAAATCGGCATCCGCATTGCTACCGGCGCCCGACAGCGCGACATCCTGCGCCAGTTCCTGACTGAAGCCGTGGTGCTTTCGCTGACCGGCGGCCTGATCGGCGTCTGCCTGGCGTTGCTGATCGGCGTGGTACTCAGCCTGGCTAAGGTGGCCGTCGCGTTCTCTGCCCTGGCGATAGCGGGTGCCTTCGCCTGCTCGGTAGCCACGGGCGTCATCTTCGGCTTCATGCCCGCGCGCAAAGCCGCCGCCCTCGACCCTGTCGCCGCCCTGACCAGTGAATGACCATGACCAGAACCCCGTTTTTACTGCTACCGCTGCTGACCCTGCTGGGTGCTTGCAGCCACACCCCTGCGCCACTGGACAGCGGTATCGCTGCACCTGCCAGCTGGCAAAGTCCGGCTGGCGGCACGGCGGCCTCCGCGCAATGGTGGACGACTTTCAATAGCGCTCAACTGAGCCAACTGATCGAGCAGGCGCGCCAGGGCAGCCATGACCTGCGCGCCGCCATGGCCAGGGTCAGGCAGGCACAGGCCGACCTGCGTATTGCCGGCGGCCCCCTGCTACCGCGCCTCGACGCCAGCGCCGACGCCTATCACCAGCGCTTGCTACGAGGCCAAGGGTACAGCGAGCAGGACACGTCGAACCGCGAGCGGACCTACCGCTACTTCAACACGGCCCTGACGACCAGCTACGAGCTGGACTTCTGGGGTAAAAATGCCGCTGCGCGTGACAGTGCCCGCCTTGGCCTGCAAGCCACTGCACGTGACCGTGACACGCTCGAACTGAGCCTGACGAGCAGCGTTGCCGATACCTACCTGAGTGCCCTCGCCGCTCGCGAGCAGGCACGCATCGCCGCGCTTAACCTGGAAAACGCCGACAAGGTCCTGAGCCTTGTGCGCACGCGATTCCAGGCCGGGTCGTCGACTGCCCTGGAACTGGCCCAGCAAGAGAGCCTTGTGGCCAACCAGCGACAACAGTTGCCGCTCTACCAACAGGAGGCCCGCGATGCGCAGATCACCCTGGCAACCCTGCTTGGCGTGCCGGTCCAGGCGCTAGAACTGGCCGATCAGCCTTTCGATCAACTGAGTGGCCCGAGCATTGCCGCCGGCATTCCCAGCCAACTGCTGACGCGCCGCCCGGATATCGCTGGCGCAGAGGCGCGCCTGGCTGCGGCTCAGGCGGATGTCAGCGTTGCGCGGGCAGCACTGTTCCCCACGGTGAGCTTGACGGCCAGCCTGGCCACAGGCGACAGAAAAGCCATCGACCTGCTGCGCAATCCGGCGCTCAACCTCGGTGCCGGTCTGACGGCGCCCATTTTCAATAATGGCGCCTTGCGCGCCGAGCGTGATCGCGCCATCGCTCGCCAGGACGAGCTGCTCGAGGCCTATCGCAGCGTGCTGATCACCAGTTTCGGCGAAGTCGAGAAGGCCTTGAACAGCGTCGACGGCCTGGACCGCCAGACACACTGGCAGCATGAAGCGCTCACCCAGGCGCAACGCGCCTTCGATCTGGCCGAGAACCGCTACCGGGCCGGGGCCGAAGACCTGCTCAGCGTGCTGGAAGCGCAACGCAGCCTGTTTACAGCACAGGCCGAACGGGTACGGCTGCGCAAAGCGCGTTTGCAGGCCAGTGTTGCGCTTTACAAGGCATTGGGCGGCGGCTGGACGGCGTCGGACACACTGATGACAGCGAGGTAGGCAAGCCCCCTGACGGGAGCCCTACCCGCTGCAACACCGGCCAAAAATCGTCAACGCTACAAACCGTCACGTCGCGGGCCGGGTGCCAGATGGCGGGCATACCAAGGCCGCTGAGGCACCCTGCCGGCCAAGCGATCGCCGTCTTCTTCAGGGCTGAAAATGACTTGCAAGGCCAGCTTCATGGTCTCAATGTCCAGTTTCCCGGTGCCGCCGCCATTGCCCAGCCCCCAGGCACCGCAACCTTCACGCGTAGGCCCCAGCCAAGGCTCGGCCACACGCACCCAGCGCCCTGGCGCAAACCACGGAATGCCATCGATCATCTGCGGCTTCACTTCCCCCGGGTGCGCCTGCTGGTGGGCCAGGTACCAATCGTTCAGGCGGTCGTCGATCCAGCCATGAAAGGCCCAGAACACCGGGTTGACATGGGAGGAAAACGGATCGCCGAGGAAGTCGTTCTCGGCGCGGAACCAGCGTTCGGAAAAATCGTAGTTGCGACGCCCGTAAGGCATCGGGTAATCCGAGTTCGGGTCACGCCCCAGGGATGCCCAACGCATGTGCAGCCAATCATGGATTCCCAATTCGATGCGTGAACCCAACTCTCCCAGACACAGGGTGCTGAGGTATTGCGGATCATGCAACTGGGCTTCCCACAGCTGGAAGTTGGCGTGCAGCCCCTGGCTGCTCTTGACGTAGTACAGCCACTGGCTGAAGGCTTCATCGCCGGCCGCCTGCCAGTTGGGCGGGACGCTGTAGCCGTCGCGGTTGTCGAGGTAATCGAAAAACGCCTGAACGCCCTGCCCGATCGATGGGCGTGCCGCAGGCAGGCTTGCCCAGGAACGCAGGTCCTGGACCTCGCGCACGCCATGCAGCATGTGCCGATGCATGAACAGAAAATCCTCGCCGGAGCCGTTGCGATGGCGATCATGCCCGCGTGCGTTGCGCTCCTTGCCCAACGGGCCGACCTGCCAACCCAGCGCACGCACCATCTGCCGCCGGGATTCATCGATGCGGTGCCAGCGATCGCGACTGGCGTGCCAGAGCTGGTGATAGTAGCGACGCTGCGGTGAAATCAGGTCCTCGTGCAGCGCCGCCACGTACGGCAGCCGCTCACGCGCCAGCACGAACGGTCGGCGGACGGCGACAAAGCTCGCTTGCGCCCCGGAATGCCCCGCCTGCGTCCCTGCCAGGCGTACGTGCCCACTCAGGGTCGCGCTGCCTCCACCCTCGCTCCAGTCGCCCCATATCTCATCCAGCACGGCATCGCAGTCATAGGCCTCGCCAGAACCCGCCATCATCTTCAGTTGCACCTTCGGCAGCCGGTCGGCAGCCAACGGGCCGTATACCTGCAAACCCTGACCGCCATAGGGCGCAGTACCCAGGTAGCCGCGCACGGCACGGGCACCCTGCCCTACGTCGAGCAGCAGCTGCTGCGGTCTGGCCAGCTCGGCCAGCGCCGGGTGATCGCTCGTCATGCGCCAGTCCCAGATCCCGACCAGGCGTTCACCTAACAGCGCATTGGGCAGGTCGTCGACCGGCACCGCAGGCTCGTCACTGCTCAGCTCCGCTTCCTCGGCCCGCTGCCACGCCTGCCGTGCGTAATAGCCGGCAGGCAGTGCTACACCGGCGGCCACCAGGCCCGCCAGGATCTTACGACGTGACACTTTCATCCACTGTACTCATGACGTGACTCCTGCTGCGAAAACGAATGGTTGAGGGAGCGATTTAGAGGGTTGCTAAATTCTCTTGGGCTCGGCTCGTTTCACCCAGCAAGTTCGAACGGCATGGGGCCGTCGTGCAGGTGGTCGAGTACGCAATGAAGAAACAGGCTTTTTTTTCGCGCAGATGGCCATGGGCTTTGGCATTTCTGCTCTTGCTCCTGGCGGCCGCAGGCGCCTGGTGGTATTGGGTCTACCTTGCCAAACACCCCTACGGCCGGGAAATCGAACAGCGGGCCAACGCCCTGCAGGCGCGCATCCCGGCCCTGGATGCGCACCTTGACGTGCCGCTGAGCTATGGCACCGATGGCGAGGAAGCAAACCATGACGGCCCGACCCAGTTCGACCTGGTGAAAGCCGCCAAAGGCCGCCTGAGCGGCGCCTCGATCGCAATCTGGTCATGGCCGGAGTTCTGGAGTGGGCCCAATTGGCCGCACCGCCCCACACCCGGGTTCGAGGCGGCGATGGCCAACGAACTGGAAGTTCGCTATCGGATCATCACCAGCATCGCCAAGGACTACCCTGCGCAGGCCGGCATCGCTTACACCCCTGCCGACTTCCGCCGACTGGTCAGTGAAGGCAAGTTCGCCATCATTATCAGCCTGCTCAACGCCGCCCCCCTTGGCGACGACATCGACAAGCTGGACCACTGGGCCGCACGCGGCATGCGGGTGTTCGGGCCAGGCTACGTCGGTAACAACAGCTGGGTCGACTCGGCGCGCCCACTGCCCTTCCTGGGCGATTCGGTCGACCCGCTGGGCGGTCTTTCCGACATCGGTCGTCGCGCCATCACCCGGCTCAACGACCTTGGCGTGGTCATCGACGTCTCGCAGATGTCCAGCCAGGCCCTGACCCAGGTCACCCAGCTGAGCCGCGCACCGGTCATGGCCTCGCACACGGGGGTGCAAGGCATGATGGACATTCGCCGCAACCTCAGCGACGCGGACTTGGCACACATCAAGGCCACCGACGGGCTGGTCAACATCGTGGCCTACTCACACTACCTCAAGCCGTTCTCGCGCCCGACCATCGAAAAGATGAACGCGTTACGCGCCAAGTATGGCCTGCCAGACGTACAGAACCAGACCCAGATGGGCACCACCACCGACCCGGTGTTCTCGATCTGGTCGGAGAAAAAGTTCGGTGAATACCTCACGCCGTTCTACGACATCCTCGGCGCCGAGCCCGAAGCGACCCTGGCCGACTACGTCGACTCGATCGACTACGCGGTGAAGAAGATCGGTATCGACCATGTCGGCATCAGTTCCGACTTCAACGACGGCGGCGGTGTGGTTGGCTGGGAAAATGTCAGCCAGAGCCGCAACGTCACTGCCGAACTGATGCAGCGCGGCTATTCCGACGAAGACATCGCCAAGCTCTGGGGCGCCAACTTCCTGCGTGTGTGGGAAGCCGCCCAGAAGGCCGCCAGGCCGGCCCCTCCTCCCGTTGCCCACTACCCGCAAGGAAACCCATGAAACGGCTGACCTCACTGATTGCCCTCGGTTGTCTCTCGCTGTCGCTCGAAGCCCTCGCTGCCGACCCGGCTGCACCGGGCAAGGTTTTCAAAGACTGCAAGGATTGCCCGGAAATGGTCGTGCTGCCTGCCGGCAGCTACGTGATGGGCACCCCCGATGACGAACTGGGCAAACAGGACGATGAAGGTCCGTTGCACACCGTGACATTCGCCAAGGCTTTCGCCATGAGTCGCTTCCATGTGACTGCCGGGCAATGGCAGGCCTATGCCAAGGAAACCCACACGGTGCTGCCCGACGGCGACGACCGCCCGGGGCGGCTGTGCAAGAACGGCAAGCCCAGCTACCCGCAAAGCCCGACGCAGCCTGCGGTCTGCATGACCTGGGATGAGGCGCGCGGCTACATCGCCTGGCTCGCCAAGAAGACCGGCAAGCCCTACCGCATGGTCAGCGAGGCCGAACGCGAGTACGCCGGCCGCGCCGGCTCCACCGGCCCCTTCCCGTTCCCCTTCGACCAGGAAGGGGAATATCAGATCAGCAAGCATGCCAACACCTACGGGCCGCGTGATGGCTTCACCTACACGGCACCGGTCGGCAGCTTCCCTGCCAATGCATTCGGCATGTACGACATGCATGGCAACGTCTACGAGTGGGTCGAGGACTGCTGGCATATCGATTATGTCGGTGCGCCCACCGACGGCAGCGCCTGGACCACCGGTGGTACCTGCACACACCGGCAGATTCGCGGCAACGACTACCTGGAACCGCCCATCTTCTCCCGCTCGGGCAACCGCAACGAGCGCGAACCCGACGTGCGCGGCGACTGGCTGGGCTTTCGGGTAGCCCGCGCCCTTCAGGACGGTGAACCCAACTGACAATCCACAGGGAGAGTGACCATGCCCACCTTGAGCAGACGCCGTTTCGTCGCCGCCGCTACCTTGACCGGCCTCGCCCCCGCCATGCCCGCCTGGGCGGCGGGCGCAGCGAGCGACCCACCGGCGGACGACGCCATTATCCGCCTGGATTACAACGAGAGCCCGTATGGCCCCTGCCCTTCGGCACTCGAAGCAATGCACCAGGGCGCTCGCCAGAGCGGGCACTATTTTCCGGAACACGAATACCGCCTGGCTGAGCTGTTCGCCCGGCAAAACCAGGTACCCGAAGACCATGTAGCCGTCTTCTGCGGCTCCCGCTCGCCGTTGCAATACGCCTTGGCTCGCCACGCCGACAACCGCACCGTGGTCACCGCCGCGCCGACCTATGACTCGGTGGCCAATGGCGCCAGGGCTGTCGGCGCAACCGTGCATGAGGTGCCGCTCGATGCCCGTCACGCCCATGACGTACGCGGCATGCTTGCCGCCACCCGGCAACCCGGGGTGCTGTACCTGTGCAACCCGAACAATCCCACGGGCACGCTGACGCCACGCGCCGACATCGAGCACCTGGTCACCCACAAGCCGGCAGGCAGCCTGGCGATCATCGATGAGGCCTATATCCACTTTACCGACGCGCCCTCCTGCCTGGACCTGGCGGTCAGCCATGACAACGTCATGGTCCTGAGAACGTTCTCCAAGCTCTATGGCATGGCCGGTGCCCGCCTGGGGCTGGTGGTCGGCAAACCAGCATTGCTCGCCGACCTGCAACGCCTGAACGGCTACAACTTCGTACCACTTGCCGCTGCTATGGGCGGCATCGCCAGCCTGCAACAAGAAGACCTGGTCAGTGAACGAAAACAGATCAATCGAGGCATTCTGTGGAACACGATCGACGCCTTGCAAAAGGCCGGCTACCGCTGCACCGACGCCCAAGCCAACTGCTTCATGGTGGCCCTCGGCCGCCCCGCCAAACCTGTGATCGAGGCACTCGCGCAACGCAACATCCGGGTCGGGCGGGTATTCGAGACGTGGCCGCAATGGATGCGTGTCAGTGTCGGCACGCCGGCGCAGATGCAAGCCTTCCTGAAGGCGTTTCTTGACGTCATGCACGGCTGAAGGCAGCCGCCTAAATCCACCCTCCGCGGCTTCGTTTAACACCTACCCAACAGCAGCGCACGCAAGGCGCTGCTCCCCCCGCCAGCGTCGGCTGATCTACTCAGGAGTACATCATGTCCCAGTCCACCCGCGGCGCCATGCAGGACCTCTTCGCCCTGCTCAAGCCGTTTAAATACACCGTCGCGCTTTCCGTCATCCTGGGCATGGTCGGCGGCCTCAGCATCACCGTCCTGCTGGCCACCATCAACCGGGCCCTGCACGACGACACCGGCTTGACCCAAGGCGTGGTCTGGGGCTTCGCCGGGCTTTGCCTGGTCGCCCTCACCAGCTCGGTGTTTTCCGACATCGGTAGCAACCGAGTGGGCCAGAACATTATTGCCGCCTTGCGCAAGGCGCTGGGCGAGAAAGTCCTGTCGGCCCCCATCGAACAGATCGAGCGCTATCGCAGCCATCGGCTGATCCCGGTGTTGACGCACGACGTGGACACCATCAGCGATTTCGCCTTCGCCTTCGCGCCCTTGGCAATCGCCCTGACCGCCACCCTCGGCTGCCTGGGCTACCTGGCCATGCTGTCCTTGCCCATGTTCCTGCTGATGCTGGCGGCCATCGCGCTCGGGACCATTGTCCAGTACATCGCCCGGTCCAAGGGCATTCGAGGGTTCGTCGCGGCGCGGGATGCCGAAGATGAACTGCAACGGCACTACAATGCGATCGCCGGAGGCGCCAAGGAGCTGCGCATCCACCGTGCACGCCGTCAGCGCATGTTCAGCCGCAACATCCAAGGGACGGCCGACCAGATACGCGATATTCAGATCCGCTCCATCAATACCTTCGTCATTGCCAAGACCTTCGGCTCCATGCTGTTCTTCGTAGTCATAGGCCTGGCGCTTGCCCTGCAATCCCTGTGGCCTAACGCCGACAAAGAAGTAATGAGCGGATTCGTGCTGGTGCTGCTGTACATGAAAGGCCCGCTCGAATACCTCGTAGGAACGCTACCCATCGTTAGCCGGGCCCAGATCGCCTTCCGCCGGATTGCCGAGTTGTCCGAGCAGTTTTCCTCCCCGGAGCCGCACCTGCTGCTCGAAGACAAGGCCAGCCAGCTGCCCGCCTTGCACAGCCTTGAGCTGCGTGACGTGCGCTTTGCCTTCCCCCCGGTCGACGGCAACGCACCGTTTACCCTGGGGCCGGTAAACCTGCAGATCCGCCAGGGCGATATCGTCTTCATCGTCGGCGAGAACGGCTGTGGCAAGACCACCCTGATCAAGCTGCTGCTAGGGCTGTACCCGCCGCAACAAGGCGAGATTCGCATCAACGACCAGCCCATCACCGCGCGGGATCGCGACGATTATCGCCAGCTCTTCACCACCATCTTTTCCGATTACTACCTGTTCGACGACCCCTTCCTGGGCGCCAAGCAGGTGCCAGAGAGCGCTGAGGTCTATCTCAAGAGGCTGGAAATCGCACACAAGGTCAGCATCCGCGACGGCAGCTTCACCACCACCGACCTCTCGACCGGGCAACGCAAGCGGCTGGCGCTGATCAATGCCTGGCTCGAAGAGCGCCCGGTGCTGGTGTTCGATGAGTGGGCTGCAGACCAGGACCCGACCTTCCGGCGCATCTTCTACACCGAGCTGCTGCCCGAACTGAAGCGCCTGGGCAAGACAATCATCGTCATCAGCCACGATGACCGCTATTTCGATGTCGCCGACCAGCTGGTGCGCATGGCGGCCGGCAAGGTGGTCGTCGAGGCGTGCGTCGCCTGATGCAGTGAAAGCGAAACATTTGCATTCCGGTTTGTCATCAGCCGTGCGTCATACCCCTAGTCACCCTAAAAAAAGATCTGCCCAGCCTATCCACTCAACATCTACAACGAGCACCGAAATGCCCACCCACCTTCGATTGAATCACTTGACCCGGGCGCTTGGCCTTCGACGCGCATTCAACGCCCAACTGCCAGCACTGGCCCTGACCCTGGCCCTGCCCTTGGCCGTCCAGGCGCAAGATCAGCAACTGACCTTGAATATCCCGGCACAGCCCTTGAGCTCGGCGCTGAAGGCATTTGCAGAGCAGACCGACGTGCAGGTGTTGTATGAACCTGATGCCATACAGAACCTGCGCTCGGGTGCATTGAGCGGTCGTTACAGTCTGGATGAATCGGTCCGTATCCTGCTCAGGGAGAGTGGCCTGCGCTATCAGTTGCGCGACAACACCTTGACCTTGCAGGCGGCCTACGAAGGTGGCAGCGCAATGTTGCTCGATGCCACGAGCATCCAGTCCGCTGCCTTGGGTGCAACGACCGAGAACACAGGTTCGTACACCACGGGCGTGACCAGCACAGCCACCCGGCTGGGGCTGTCGCCCCGCGAGACACCCCAGTCGGTCAGCGTCGTCACCCGCCAACAGATGGACGACCAGAACATGCAGTCCCTGGAAGACGTGGCCATGGCCGCGACCGGGATCAATACCGTCAAGGGTTTCGGCACCGAGCGTCCACTGTATTACTCGCGCGGTTTTCAGGTAGACGACCTGCAGGTCGACGGCCTGCCGACCAGCGTCACCGAGAGCTTCTCGATGGACGTCATGTCCGTGAACAACATGGCCATGTATGATCGGGTCGAGATCGTGCGTGGCGCCAATGGCCTGCTGCAAGGTGCGGGCAACCCGTCGGCGGCCATCAACATGGTGCGCAAACGGCCTACCCGGGAATATCAGCTCAAGGCCGAGGTCGGTGCGGGTTCATGGGATAACTACCGAACCCAGCTGGATGTCGGCGGCCCGTTGAACGCCGAAGGAACCCTGCGCGGTCGAACGGTACTGATGTATAACAACCGCAATAGCTACCAGGACTACGCTGGCAAGGAAAACCAGCTGTTCTACGCCATCGGCGAAGCGGACCTGAGTGATTCGACCACCCTGACAGTTGGCGGCTCGTTGCAGCAGGATAACAACAACGGCTACGACTGGGGTGGGCTGCCAACACATCAGGACGGCAGTTTCTACGATTTCTCCCGCTCGACCTCGCTGGCCGGTAAATGGGCCTATCTGGACAAGCTGAACCGCAACGTCTTCGCCGATATCAAGCACTCGTTCAACGAAGACTGGAACCTGACAGTCGCGACCAATCTCATTTGGTCCAATGCAGATTTTCTCGCGCAGGTCGGCTACCACACCGGCGAGACCGACTCGACGATGAAGTACTACCCTAATAGCGCCCGGTACGATGACGAGCAGATCAACCTGGACGCTGCACTGAACGGTGCGTTCCACTTGATGGGCCAAAAGCATGAAGTCGTTATCGGCACAAGTGTGCGCCGCGATCGCCTGCAGTATGTGACCGGCTCGCCAGCTATCTTCCCTGAAGTGGATGTCCTCGACTTCGATTCTTCGCAATTCCCCAAACCGGAAATAGTCGGGAACCTCACACCGAGCCACCATGTGCGCAAGGACAAAGGGATCTACGCGGCTACCCGTCTCAATCCAACCGACGACCTCCATGTGATCCTCGGCAGCCGCTTGAGCTGGGTCGATTACGATACCCAGGGGCCATGGGAAACCGACCGTTTCAAGGAAGACCGCAAGGTCATTCCATACGGCGGCATCGTTTATGACATCACCGATCAGACATCGGTTTACGCCAGTTACACTGAAATCTACAAACTGCAAAGCAACTACAGTGTCGACAACAAGCTGCTCGCCCCCACGACGGGTAGCAACTACGAGATCGGCCTGAAGAACGAGCTGTTCGACGGCAGGCTCAACACTTCTCTGGCGCTTTTCCAGGTCGATCTGACAGGGCTGCCCCAGGTCGTGCCCGAGGCCGGCCGTGTCTGCGGACCGAACCGCGATGCACGCTGCTATACCGAAGGTGCCAAGGTGCGCAACCAAGGTTTTGATGCTGAAGTGTCTGGCGAGCTGATGCCAGGGTGGAATGCCTCGATGGGTTACACCTACAGCCATCCCAAGTACGTTGCCGGTGCCAACAAGGGCGATACCTACGGTACGGAAAACTCACCTCAGCGACTGTTCAAGGCGGCTACCACCTATCAGCTGCCGGGTGAACTGGACCAGTGGCGAGTGGGTACCAGCATTTATCACCAAAGCAAGCTGTACCTGAACAACATCACCCAAAGCGCTTACAACCTGGTCGATCTCAACGCCAATTTTCGCGTCAACCACAATGTCAGTGTTCAGTTGAACCTCAACAACGTGTTTGACGAGAAGTACTACACTGCCATCTTCAGCGAAGACACCGGCAACTACTACGGCGCCCCGCGCAACTTTGCTATTACCCTGCGCTACGAAAACTGATTCGCCTCGATGTGAACTGCGCCCCAGGTGCTGGATGAAAGTCCAACACCTGGGGCGTTTTACATGAGCAGCTATACCAGGCAGGTTAAGCGATCAGGGCAAGGAGGCTGCCGACCAATCGATCGTAAACTGTCGAAACTTCTTCAGTCACTGACATCATGCGCAGCAGGTCATGGGGCATGTCCGGTGCCAGGATGATTTCCACTTTCACCCCGGATGCTTGCAAGCGCTCGGCGTACGCTTGCCCTTCATCCAGCAATGGGTCCAGGCCGGCCAGCAAGACAACGGCAGGAGCGACACCGCTCAGGCTCTCGGCGCGCAACGGCGAAAAGCGCCAGTCGTGACGATCCAGCGGTTCGCGTGCATAGAGGTCGTAGAACCACTCGAGCGTTTCGTCCTCCAGCAGATACCCCTCCCCGAACAGGGTACGAGAGGCGTATTCGCCTCCCGCGTCCGTGACTGGGTAACACAGCACTTGCCCGATTGGCCGGACCGCAGCAGCCTGGCCTTGCATGGCGCAATACAGGGCCAGGGCGGTGGCCAGAGTGGCGCCTACGCTGTCGCCCGCAAGGACGACGCGTTGCAGGTCCAGGCCCTGTGCCTGGGCCAACGAGGGCAACGCCTTGAGCACATCCCAACCGTCCTCGAAAGCCGTTGGGAAACGATGTTCGGGGGCCAGACGATAGCCCACCGAAACCACCGCGCAGCCCGATCGTGCGCACAGCTCACGACATACGCCATCATGGGAATCCAGACTGCCGACGACAAAGCCGCCGCCGTGAAAATATACCAGCGCCGGCAGCGGCCGGCCATCGGCCTGCGCAGGTTTGTACACACGCAGCGGCAAGGCCACACCATCGCGCGCGGTACAGGTCAGCGTACCGATCTCCAGGTCCTCCGGTGCCTGCCAGCGCAGACGCTGCGTGGCCAGTTCGAAACTCGTGCGAGCCTGAACCGGGCCAAGCTGATGCAAGGCCTGGTCCTGTGGGTTCATGGCAACCAGATCGAGAAACGCTTCCAGATCGTTGTTCAACTTGATATTCCTTGAAAAAAACCGCCTGGCGCTTGCATTCAAGCAGCGCCAGTCACGGAGAGACAGTGGTCGATCAGCAGTTCAAGTTCTTCGCGGTAGCTGTCCATCAAGGCGTCGATGGTCTGCGCCCGATAGCGGCGCTTGCTGTACACGCACCGCAATGAAAGTGAGCCATCGTAGACTTGACCGACGATTTCCAACCAGTTGGCCAGGCGCGCCCTCGGGCTGTAGCAGTCGCCCGAACCTTCCGGCGCGGGCTCAAGCAAGGCGTGTTTGTCGAAGCTTTGGTCGAACTGACCGAAATAGTTGAACGTCACACGTGGTTGAGCGGCAGCGGCAAGGCGCTCACGCATCCTTGGCTCGCCCAGATAACGCAACACGCCATAGCCGACACCTTTGTCAGATACCGCCGCCAGTTGTCGTTGCGTCGCCTGGATCGACTCACCGACCGCCGCCGCATCCCCAGGCGCAAGACGTACCGGGAACATGCTGGTGAACCAGCCCACGGTCCGGGACAGATCCACGCCTTCGTAAAGGTCTTCGCGACCATGCCCTTCGAGTTGAATCAATGCGGCATCTTCGCGGCTCCAACGGCACAACACACGTGCCAGAGCCGCCAGCAGAATGTCGTTCACCTGGGTGCGATAGGCTGCAGGCGCCTGTTTGAGCAACTGCGCGGTCTTTTCCCGTGTCAGGTACAGATGGGCGGCCGCCTGCTCGCTCACCTCGTTGCGCCCCCGCGGGTTGTCGCAAGGAAACTCGTTCGACAGCGGCTCGAGTTGAGCGAGCCACCACTCACCCTGTTGCGCGGCAATCGTTTCCGCCTCTGTTCGCAGCCGCTCTGCCCAAGCCCTGTAGCTCGTGGTGCGAGCAGGCAATACTGGCCTGTCACCTTGGGTACAGGCTTGGTAGGCCTGCTGCAGGTCTTCGAGCAATACCCGCCATGAAACACCGTCCATGACCAGGTGATGAATAACCAACAACAGTCGCGCCTGCCCGTCGGCAAGCTGAACGTGCAGTGCTCGCCAGACAGGTCCATCGACAAGCCCCAGACTGCGTTGCGCCTGATTGGCCAGCGTCATCAGCGCCTGCTCATCACCAGCCTGTTCACGTTGCAGCAGCGGTTGCCTGACCTCACCGGGCGTCAGGTAGCGTTGCATCCAACGACCGTTCTCCTGGACGAAGCGCAGCCGCAAGGCGTCATGGTGCTCTTCGATGCATGCAAGCGCTTGCTCGAGCGCCTCCAAGTCTAGAGCGATGCGCGGCTTGAGCATCAGGGCCTGGTTGAAGTGCGACGGGTCCGGAAGATCCTCGGCGAACATCCATTCCTGGATGGGCAGCAGATTGAACAGGCCGTCGACCGCTCCGGTCTCGGCGACCTGCTCGGGCACGCGATCGGCCAGATCCTGCTTGCCGATAATCGCCACGATGGTCTGATAACGCAGCACATCACGCAGTTTAAGATCCATGTCCAAGGTCGGGTGGTTTCTCACTCGAGACACAACCTGCAGACTGAGGATGGAGTCGCCGCCCATTTCGAAAAAGTTGTCCGTTATGCCGACGGAATCGACCTGCAACACCTCTTCCCAGATCTGTGCCAGCAACCGCTCCTGTTCGTTACGAGGCGCGACATGCCCTGTCGATTCGAAGATCGGCGCCGGGAGGCGCTTGCGATCGAGTTTGCCGTTTGGCGTAACCGGGAACGCGGACAACACGATGATCTGCGACGGCACCATGTACTCCGGCAATTCAGCGGCCAATGCAGCTTTCAATGCCTTCGCCATGCGCGTGTCTTCGCCTACCACATACCCGATCAGTTGCTTGCCCACCGGCGTTTCGTGCACCACCACTACGGCGTCCCGCACACCGTCCCGGGTGCGCAGCACCGCTTCGACTTCACCGAGCTCGATCCGGAACCCCCTGATTTTGACCTGATTGTCGATACGGCCCACGTAGTCGACCACGCCATCATCCCGTCGACGTACCAGGTCACCACTGCGGTAGATACGCGCTCCGTCCTTACCCAGAGGGTCGGGCACGAAGCGCTCCGCCGTCAGGGCTGCACGGCCGTGATAGCCGCGAGCCACCCCGTCACCGCCAATCATCAATTCGCCCGCGAATCCTGGAGGCAGAGAATTGAGCTCGTCATCGAGTACGCGAAGGGAGCGCAGACCTACAGCATGTCCAATAGGCGCATAGGCAGCCGCACAATGACCGTCAGCTGGCACCTTCCACAGAAGCGGCGTCACAACCGTTTCGGTCGGGCCATAGCCATTGGTCAGCCAGGAAGGCTTGAGCGCAATCCTGACCTGCTCGAATGTCTGTTCGGGTACCGCATCACCACCGAAGCAGTAGATCAGCACCGGTGGCGGCTGATCGCCACTGGCCTGCACCGCCTCTGCCAACTGTTTCAGGTAGGCCGGAGGGAAGCAGGCGATGGTGATGCGCTGGCGCCACAAGGCCTCCAGGGTCTGCTCCACGGTCCACAAGTCACCGTCGCGAATCACCAGCGTGCCACCGCTGAGCAAGGTACTCAGCCAGCGCTCCTGAGCACCATCGAAAGCGAACGACATGAAATGCAGCTCTCGCGTCGACGGCCCCATTTCATATCGTTCCACGATAGCCTGGCAATGCCGACTCAATGGTCCCTGAGCAACGGCCACGCCCTTGGGCTTGCCGGTCGAACCTGATGTGTAGATCAGGTAGGCCAGGTTGCTATCTTCGATGGTCGCCGGAGGCAGCGCGGGCTGCTGGACAGGATAATCGTCGTCAGGCTCGACCACTTGCACGCGTTCCAGTGACGGAAGGCACTGGAGCAGCGAGCGGCGTGTCACCAGCAGCTCCATGCCAGAATCTTCGATCATCCAGGCCAGACGATCGGCAGGATACTCAAGATCCAGAGGTACGTAGGCGGCACCCGTCTTCATGATCGCCAGCAATGTCACGACCAACTCTAGCGACCGTTCCAGGGCGACGCCGACGATCACTTCGGGCGCTGCCCCCTTGAGCCGCAGCACGGTGCAAAGGCGCTCGGCCTGCTGCTCCAGCTCCGCATAAGAGAGGCTGCGCTCGGCACACACCAGCGCGATGGCATCAGGTTGGCGCAGCGCTTGCGCTGCGATCGACTGAGCCAATGTCTGCCCACCGTAAACCGTCGCAGGTTCAGCGCCCCATCGCGCTGCCTGCTCCAGTTGTGCAGGCGGCAGGCACTGGAGATTGCCGATTCGAGCCCGAGGCTGGCCCAGCATGGCGTCGAGCGTGGCTTCCATGGTCTGGCGGATGCCGTGTACCGACGCCTCACTGAAACTGTTGCGCAGGTACAAGTATTCGATCGACAACGTGTCGTTGAGGTGTACAGCCAAGTCCATGGGGACGTTTGTGACACCCACGCCACTGGATTCGCCAAAGCCTACTTCGGTATCGGATGACTCACGCATGCTCTCGTCGATCGGGTAATTCTCGAACACGATGATGCTGTCGAACAGCGTCTGTCCTGGGGTACCTGACCACCTCTGGACATCGTTTAGTGGGGTATGCGACCAGTTGCGCAGCTCCAGGTTGTATGCCTGCAGGTCACGGAGCCAGTCTTCCAGGCACGCGGTCGGATCAAGTTCCTGCGATACCGGCAACGTATTAATGAACAGACCCAAGGTGCTGTCGGCGTCCGGCAGCGACTCCGGCCGACCGGCGACGGTCGCCCCGAAGGTAACTGCAGATTTGCCCGTGTAACGTTGCAGCAACAGCAACCAGGCGCCCTGGATCACGGTGTTGGGCGTGATCCTCAGGCTTCGGCAGTAATCCTGCAGACGCGTCGTCCACGCGTTGTCCCAGCGCGAATAAAGTGCGTTGTGCCCGGTTTCGGTAGAGCTGTGCCGCGGGTGAATCGTCTGGGCCAGCAAGGTGGGCTCGACACCGGTCAGACTTTCACGCCAGAACGCCTCCTGCCGCCCCTTGTCCTGAGACTTCAGCCACGCGATAAAATCACCATAGCGGCCGACAGTACCGGACACCGGTTTGTCGGCGTAGTGCTGCATGACCTCGGCAAACAGCCGGGAAGTGCTCCAGCCATCCATCAGGATGTGGTGGCTGGTCCAGATCATGTGATAGGTGTTCGAGTCCAGCTTCACCAGCAACAGCCGATGCAGAGGCGCCTGCGTCAGGTCGAAACCGTTCAGCCACTCTTCATGGGCAAGCGCCTGCAAAATGGCCTCAGGCGCCTCGCTGCCCTGCAGATCGACTTCCCGCACGGGCATCTGTGCATGTGCATGGACAACCTGCAGCGGCTCAGACAGCCCGGCCCAGTGGAAACTGGTGCGCAGTACTTCGTGACGGGCTGTCACCGCAGCCCATGCCCGAATGAAGCGCTCCGTCTTCAGGCCGGTCACCGGCAAGCTGACCTGATGGATGTACAGCCCTTCCCCCTTCTCCTCGATGGAATGGAACAGCATGCCTTGTTGCATCGGCGAGAGCGGGTAGACATCTTCGATGACGTCGGCGGGCAGCGGCAACAGCGCTCGTTGTGCTTCACTGACGACGACACGTGCAATGACCGGCGCTTCGGAAGCTGGCGCCTGGTGCTCCAGCGTCGCGGCCAGTTGAGCGATGGTCTGGTGCTCGAATACCCGTTTCGGAGAGACCTCGTAACCAGCGAGTCGCGCCTTGCTGGCGATCCGGATCGACACGATCGAGTCGCCACCGAGTTCGAAGAAATTGTCGTGGATACCTACCTTTTCCCGCTGCAGGACTTCTTGCCAGATCTGCGCCAGGGCGCCTTCGACTTCGTTACCTGGGGCGGTGTATTGCTGCACGGTAGCTTTGAGCTCGGGCATCGGCAGACGCTTGCGGTCCAGCTTGCCGTTGGGAGACAGCGGCATGCTGTCGAGCAGGACATAATGGTAAGGCACCATGTAATCCGGCAGTCGTCGGGCCAGCACAGCCTTCACATCGCTCAGGTGGTCTTCCTGGTCGATAACGACAAAGGCCACGAGCTGCTTGCCGGTCGCGAGATCAATTGCCAGAACTGCAGCCTCCTGCACGGCCGGGTGCTCCAGCAGGCTCGCCTCGATTTCGCCAAGCTCGATACGCAGGCCGCGGATCTTCACCTGGTGGTCGATCCGCCCAGCGTACTCGATCACCCCGTCTTCACGCTGTCGTGCCAGGTCGCCCGTACGGTACAGACGCTCCCCGTCACCGAAAGGGCTGACACAGAAACGCTCGGCCGTCAGCATCGCTCGTTCATGGTAGCCGCGCGCCAGGCCAATACCGCCCAGATACAGCTCGCCCGTGACGGGCGGCGGCACCGGATTGAGCTCATCGTCAAGAATGTAGGTACGCAGGTTGGCAATAGGCTTGCCGATCGGAACGCTGTGGCTCTGTTCGTCCACACAATGCCAATGGGTGACATCGATGGCCGCTTCGGTAGGCCCGTACAGGTTGTAGAACTGGGCACCCGGCAACAATGCCATCGCGCTGCGCTGCAACTCCAGAGGCAGCGCCTCGCCAGAACACATCACCCGCCGTAGCGACGTGCAAGCCGCCTGCGGGCTGTCGCCGCTGATGAAGGCGTGCAGCATTGATGGCACGAAGTGCAAGGTGGTGATCGCTTCGGACTCGATCAGACGCATCAGCATCGCCGGATCGCGATGCTCGCCTGGCTGGGCAAGCACCAGCCGGGCTCCCGTCATCAAAGGCCAGAAGAACTCCCACACCGAAACATCGAAGCTGAAAGGGGTTTTCTGCAGCACCTTGTCATCGGAGCCCAATGCGTAGGCTTCCTGCATCCAGAAGAGCCTGTTCAGAAGCGCTTCATGGGTATTGGCCGCACCTTTTGGCTTACCCGTCGAGCCCGAGGTATAGATCACATAGGCCAGGTTCCCGGGGTGCCCCGCAAACGTCAGGTTGTCAGCTTCGCGCGGCAGATCGTCGTCCGGCCCGTCTAGCATAATGGCCTGGATATGCGGACAAGCCGGCAACTGAACATCTCGATGGGTCAACAGCAGTTGGATACGGCTGTCTTCGATCATGTACGCCAGACGGTCCTGTGGATACTCAGGGTCGAGGGGCACATAGGCCCCTCCTGCTTTCAGGATCGCCAGCAACCCCACAACCATGTCCACCGAACGTTCCAGGGCAATGCCGACCAATACGTCCGGGCCCACCCCGCGATCCCGCAAGCTGTGCGCCAGGGCATTGGCGCGGGCATTGAGCTGTCGGTAAGTGAGCTGCTGCCCCGCAAAAACCAGTGCAATGGCATCGGGCCTTTGCAGAGCCTGTGTCTCGAATAGCTGATGCACGCAGTGCGAACCCGGATAGCTGACCGTCGTGTGGTTCCACTCCTCCACGATGCGACGGTATTCATCCACACCCAACATCGGCAGCTCGGCGATGAGGCGTTGCGGTTTCTGGATGATGGCATGCAGCAAATTGGCAAAGTGCCCGGCGATCTGCTCGATGTCACGGTCGCTGAAGCTGGAACGGTCATAGCTGTAGTGAACGGACAGTTGCGCACCCAAGCCTATGGCCAAGGTCAACGGGTAGTTGGTCTGCTCGTGAATGTGCGTATCAGTGAACGTCAAGCCTGCGGGAGCACCTTCGCGCAACGCCTCGGAAACAGGGTAGTTCTCGAACACCAGCAAGGTATCGAACAGCCCATCCGCAGCCACGCCCGCCAGACGCTGGACGTCATACAGCGCTGTGTGTTCGTGCTCACGCAATGCCAGGTTCCGGCCCTGCAACTCGGTGACCCATTGCGCCACGGTCATCGTCGGCTGTAGCCGGTTGATCACCGGCAAGGTATTGATGAACAGGCCCAGCTGATGTTCAGCGCCAGCCACTTCCGCCGGCCGGCCAGCGACCGTGGCGCCCACGGCGACGCATTCCTGGCCAGTATGGCGTTGCAGAAGCAACAACCAGGCTGCTTGCACCAGCGTATTGACGGTGACCCGTCGCTCACGGGCGAACTCACTCAGGGAGGGCTGCCAGTCCAGCACCTGATAATGATCGGCATAACCGCTGTCCTGGTTCGACTTGCCTTGTCGGAATACTAGCGCCAGATGTGTCGGCTCCTGCAGATCCTGCAATTGCTCCCGCCAGAAGACCTCGCTGCGATCCCTGCTCTGGGCCTGCAGCCACTGGATGTAGTCACGGTAACGTCCTGGCTTACGCTCGGCCGGCTGCCCCGCGTAGTGCTGCAGGACCTCGCCAAGCAACTGCGAGTTGCTCCAGCCATCCATGAGGATATGGTGGCTGGTATAGATCAGGTGATGGCTGTCGGGGCCAGTACGGATCGCGGTGATCCTGAGCAGTGGATCACTCAGCAGGTCGAACCCCCTGCGCCGATCATTTTCGGCCCAGACGGAAAGCTCCTGCTGCAGGTCTTCGTGCGCCGACCAGTCCAGCTCGATGCAGGGTATCTGCACCTGCTGGCGAATGATCTGAAATGGCTGCTCGTACAGCGTGATGAAACTGGCCCGCAGGACATCATGCTGCGCCGCCATCGCTTGCCAGGCCTGATCGAACCGCGCCACGTCCAGGCCCTGGACGTCGACGCGCATCTGGTTGATGTAATCTCCGGTCTGCTCATAGGCGCTGTGGAACAGCATCCCCTGCTGCATCGGCGACAGGGGGTAGATGTCTTCGATTCCGGAGACGGCGACAGGCAGCGCGTCAAGTTGCGACTGGCTCAAGTTGCACAGCGGGAAATCCGAAGGCGTCCTGCCAAATGCACCTTCGGACACGCAGTGGTCGATCAGGCTCTGCAATTCCCGAGCGTATTCGGCTGCCAGTCGTTCAACCGTCGTGATCTCGAACATGGCTTGGCTGAAGGTCCAGTTCAGGCTCAGCTCGCCTTTGAATATCTGCCCATCGATCGATAACCAGTTGCCCAGTGGCGCTGTCTCGGCACGGCTTGCGCCACTGTGCTCGGCAGCTGGCACCAGGAAGGCTGCGGCGCGGAGTTCGTCGGCAGGCTCGTCGAAGCTGGCATCGAACTGTCCAAGGTAGTTGAAGGTGATCCTGGGCGGTGCCAGCTCCGCCAAGGCCTGGCGGGTCTCCCGATCGCCCAGATAGCGCAGCGCACCAAACCCAAGCCCCTTGTTGGGGACCGCACGCAGTTGCTCCTTGATGGTCTTGATTGAGGTCTCCATCGATTCGGCGGTGGTGAGGTTGACCGGGAACATGCTAGTGAACCAACCCACGGTACGGCTGAGGTCGACGGTATCGCACAGCTCTTCACGACCGTGCCCTTCCAGTTGCACGAGCACATCATCCTGCTTCGTCCAGCGGGCGATCACCCTGGCCAACGCCGTCAGTAACAAGTCGTTGACCTGGGTGCGATAAGCCCCGGGGGCGTGCTGCAGGAGCTGGCGGGTGTAGCGCTGATCGAGCCGTGTCCGGGCGACGGCTGCATGCCTGGCCTGCAGCGAGCCGTCAGCATTGTCGCAAGGGAGCGTGGTATCGACACCCGCCGACAGCGCCTGCCAATACGGCAGTTCATTACGCAATACCTCGGTGTTGGCATACGTCTGCAGCGCCTCGGCCCATGCCTTGACGGAACTGGTCTTGGCCGGCAGAACAATGGTTTGACCGCGCTCCGTCTGTCGGTAGGCAGTCTGCAGATCTTCGAGCAGAATTCGCCATGAAACACCATCCACGACCAGATGGTGGATCACCAGCAACAACCGCTGGGTACCGTCGGGCAGGTCGGCCAGGACGGCCCGCAGCAGTGGCCCTTGCCCCAGATCGAGGCTGCGCTGCGCCTCTTCGCACAAGCCAGGCAGTTCGGACGGGTGCTGAAGTTGTGCTTGCCACAGACTGGCCGCCTGGGCTGGTTCGCCAATCTCGCGATACCAGGCGGACCAACCGCCGCTGTCCTGCTGCAAAAAGCTCAAACGCAACGCATCGTGATGGACCAAAAGTGCTTGCAGTGCACGGTCGAGCACGTCGAGATCCATGGTCTGCCCGGGCTTGAGCAGAAGGGCCTGGTTCCAGTGGTGACGGTCGGCGATGGCATCATCGAAGAATGCCTGGTGGATCGGCAGGAGCTGCATCTCTCCCTGCACAGCGCCCTGATCGATCTGCATGGCCTGGGTCTGACCGTTGCCGACCACTGCCGCCAGCCCTTCGACGGTCTGGAGCTGGAACAGCTGCTTGGG
Organism: Pseudomonas sp. yb_5; assembly: GCF_043103865.1. Classification (NCBI taxonomy): domain Bacteria; kingdom Pseudomonadati; phylum Pseudomonadota; class Gammaproteobacteria; order Pseudomonadales; family Pseudomonadaceae; genus Pseudomonas; species Pseudomonas sp. yb_5. The sequence continues at coordinate 8,077 of NZ_JBICKE010000093.1, read as the reverse complement.
GGTGAACGTCATGCCCTCGCGCCGGGCTCTGCTGACCACCTGGATCGAGATGATCGAATCGCCGCCCAGTTCGAAGAAGTTGTCGGTAGCCCCTACCCGCTCAAGTTTGAGCACGTCGGCCCAGATCGCGGCGATTCGCTGCTCGATATCGTTACGCGGCGCCACATGGTTTTTCTGCCGCTGACGCGCATCAGGCCGTGGCAGTGCCTTGCGATCCAGCTTACCGTTCGGGGTCAGCGGGAGGGCATCAACAAGCAGCAGATGGCTGGGAACCATGTAGTCCGGCAGTGTGGCCTTGAGGTGCCGACGCAGATGTTCTTCCAGTTCTCGAGCATGCACATCGACAACCAGGTAGGCGGCCAGCTGCTTGCCACCTGGCCCATCGATGTCGATCACCACGGCCTCGCGCACGCTCTCGTGCTCCAGGAGCCTGGACTCGATCTCGCCAAGCTCGATGCGCAGACCGCGTATCTTCACCTGATGGTCGAGGCGGCCTGCGTATTCGATCACTCCACCCGAACGGTACCGCGCCAGGTCCCCGGTGCGATACAGCCGTGCACCGCCCTGCTCGCTCCGATCATATGGGTCGGGCACGAACCGCTCGGCCGTAAGCCCCGGTCGACGATGATACCCTCGCGCCAGCCCCACTCCCCCCAGGTAGAGCTCGCCTGCCGTACCTTGAGGTACCGGCAGCAAGGCGCTGCTGAGGATATGGGTCTTAAGGTTGTCGATCGGTGTGCCGATCGGCACGCTGCCATTGGCTTGGGTCTGACAGGTCCAGTGGGTAACGTCGATCGCCGCTTCCGTCGGGCCATAAAGGTTGAAGAGCCCCGCTTGCGGGAGCCTGGCCAGGACCTGCTCCGAAAGATCAGCAGGCAATGCCTCGCCGCTGCACACCACCCGCTTCAGGGTTTCGCACAGCTCCACATGCTCGCTGGTCATGAAGGCCTGGAGCATCGACGGAACGAAATGCAAGGTCGTGACCTTGTGCTGCCTGATCGCCTCGACCAGACGTTCGGGATCCCGATGATCGCCAGGTCGAGCCACCGCCAGCCGCGCTCCGGTGAACAGTGGCCAGAAGAATTCCCACACTGATACGTCGAAACTGAAGGGGGTCTTCTGCAGCACGGTGTCGCCGTAATCCAGACCGTAGGCCTTCTGCATCCACCAGAGCCGGTTGACCAGTGCCTGATGGGAGTTACCCGCGCCCTTTGGCTTGCCGGTGGAGCCGGAGGTATAGATCACGTAGGCCAGGTCGGCCGGCAAGTTGAGGTTGACAGGGTCTGCATCGCTGTAAGCAGCCAGCCAGTCATCTGCGCCATCGAGCACGATGCAGGCCACGCCAGGCCCGATCGGCAATTGGTGGAGCAGAGCAGTTTGAGTCAGCAGCAGACGGATGCCACTGTCTTCCATCATGTAAGTCAGGCGTTCAGCTGGGTACTCCGGATCGAACGGTACATACGCGCCCCCGGCCTTGAGAACGGCGAGCAGCCCGACCACCATCTCGAGCGAACGCTCCACCGCGATACCTACCAGCACGTCCGGGCCTACCCCTTGGTCGCGCAATGCGTGGGCGAGCCGGTTGGCGCGTTGGTTCAGTTGACGGTAGGTCAAGACATCCTCGCCGAACACGACCGCAGGGGCCTGCGGCGTCGCGCGGGCTTGCGCTTCGATCAACTGATGCATGCCCTGGTCGGCAGGGTAGGATGCTTGAGTGCTGTTCCACTGCTCCACGATCTCGCGATGTTCCTGCGCCCCCAGCATCGGCAACTCGGCGACACGTTGCCAAGGCCGCTCGGCGATCGCCTCCAACAAGTGGGTCCAATGCGAAGCCATGCGGGCGATCGACGAACCTTCGAACAGCGCGGTAGCGTAGTTGAGCTCTACCGCAATCCCATGCTCATGCTCGACAGTATTCAGCGTCAGGTCGAATTGCGCGGTCTGTCGCTCCCAGGCGATGCCTTCTACATGCAGCCCCTGGAGACGCCGAGCATCACCCCTGGACTGCGTCTGGTGGTTGTACATGACCTGGAACAATGGGCTGTGACTCAGGCTTCGTTCCGGGTGCAGTGCTTCGACCAGTTGTTCGAAGGGAAGGTCCTGATGAGCCTGGGCCGCCAACGTGGTCTTGTGCATCTGGCCAAGCAGGCCCGTGAACGTCAGGGAGTCATTGAACTCGGCCTTGAGTACCTGAGTGTTGACGAAGAAGCCGATCAGACGCTCGGTTTCAACCCGATTGCGATTGGCGACAGGAACCCCGACACGCACTTCATCCTGACCCGAGTAGCGATGCAGCAAGGTCTGGAAGCTGGCCAGCAGCAGTGTGAAAAGCGTCACGCCCTGCTGCTGCGCCTGCTGCTTGAGCACGCCGCAAAGCCCTGCTTCGAGCTCGAACTTCAGGCTAGCGCCTTCAAAGCGCTGAGTCGCCGGGCGTGGACGGTCGCTGGGCAGCTCCAGCACTGGATGCTCATCCCCCAGGTGCGCCTGCCAGTACGCCAGCTGGCGCTCCTGCTCGCCGGCCTCCATCCAGTGCCTCTGCCAGATGGCATAGTCGGCATACTGGATAGGTAGTGGTGCCAGTTCCACAGCATCGCCAGTACTGGCATGGGCGTAATGCTCGATGAGCTCGTCGACCAGCACCTGCATTGACCAGCCATCGGTAGCAATGTGGTGCAGGGTGACGATCACCACATGATCATGTTCATGCAGACGCAGCAACTTGACCCTGATCGGCCACTGCCGCTCCAGATCGAAAGGCGTCTGTGCCTCGGATTCGACCCATGCCTTGAGCTGAGGATCGCTTGCAGAAGCAGGCCCGATGTCGACTGGCTGCGCTTCGAGTTCGAACGACTCCGACGGGTGAATGACCTGCACAAGCTGCTCGTCGTCGAACGCGAACGTGGTGCGCAAGGTTTGATGCCGCACAATCAAGGCCTGGAAGGCCCCACGCAGGGCATCGATATTCAGGTCTCCCTGCAGTCTCAGAGCGATAGGCAGGTTGTAGGCCGTGCTCTGCGGGTCCATCTGCCACAGGAACCATTGACGCTGTTGGGCGAACGATACCGGGACGCGGTCGAACAGCGACTGGGTACAAGGCACTGGCAAGTTGGCCGGAGAAATGTTCTCGGCGTGCATCTTCTGCAGATACAGCTTGCGCTTGGCCAACGGCAGCGTGACAAAACGCTTGGCGATATTCAGCGCGGCATCATTACTCATTCATTCACCTCGAACTCTTCAAAAAGCATATCCAGACGCTGCAGTTTTTCGTCGAAAGCCGACGCGTCGCCGATGGATTCGATGTATCTGGCGAAATCGCCCAGGACCGGGTACTGGAACAGCACGGCCGGTTCCACGGTCAATCCCAGGGAAAGTTGCAAGCGCGAGAGCACCGACAGCGCCAGCAGCGAATGCCCTCCCAGGTCGAAGAAGTTGTCATTGAGACCGACCTTCTCGACATTCAGCAGCTGTGCCCAGACGGCAGCGACCTGCTGCTCGACCTCGCTCTGCGGCGCGACATGGCCTTGCTGCGATACGCCAAGGTCGGGCTGGGGCAAGGCTTTGCGGTCCAGCTTGCCGTTGGGCGTCAGCGGCAGCGCATCGAGCCAGGTCAGGTACGCGGGGACCATGTAATCCGGCAAGGACGCGCGCAGCTGCTCGCGCAGGTGCCGACGCAAGGCGCTGCGCTGTTCCTCCGTCGCGACCACTTCGCCGTTCGAGACCAGGTAGCCGGCCAGTTGCTTGCCGCTAGGCCCATCGATGTCGATGACCACCGCCTCGCGCACCGCAGGATCATCAATCAGCCTTGCCTCGATCTCGCCCAGTTCGATGCGATAGCCCCGCACCTTCACCTGGTGGTCGATGCGGCCCACGTACTCGAGCAGGCCATCGTTGCGATAGCTGGCCAGGTCACCCGTACGGTAGAGCCTGCCACCGCCCTGCCCGCTACGATCGTAGGGGTCCGGGACGAAGCGCTCGGCGGTCAGTGCGGCACGGCGCTGATACCCCCGGGCCAGGCCATCGCCACCGATCATCAGTTCCCCGGCCAGGCCGGCCGCGGCTGTCGAGAGATCGTGCGCCATGACCTGTAAGGTGGTGTTGGCGATCGGATTGCCCAGCAACGGCAAAGGGTGTTCGTTGTCCAGGCAGTACGCCGCCGACCAGATCGTCGTTTCGGTTGGCCCGTAAAGGTTCCAGATGCGCCCGCACAACGGCAGGAGCTGCTCGGCCAGGTCGACAGGCAGCGCCTCACCGCCACTGATGACCTTACAGCCACGCAAGGTCTGCGCCGGCAGCGCCTGCAGCAGCATGCGCCAGGTCGACGGTGTGGCCTGGATGGTGGTGATGGCGTGGCGCTCGATCACCGCCTGCAGCGCCGACGGGTCTTTGTTCTGGCGCTCGCCGAGCAGTACCACCGAAGCCCCGGCCAACAGCGGCAGGTAAAGCTCCAGGCCGGCGATGTCGAACGACAGCGAAGTCAGCGCCAGGACCCGGTCGCTGGCGTCGATCCCAGGCTCGACAGCCATGCTGGCGAGGAAGTTGACCAGTGCCTGGTGGCGTACCTCGACCCCCTTGGGACGACCGGTGGAACCGGAGGTGTAGATGCAATAGGCGAGATGCTCGGGGTGCTGCACGATGCCGAGATTCTCGCCATCGAAGCCTTCGACCTGATGCCAGTCGCTGTCCAGGCACCAGGCCTGCGCGCCGTGCGTGGGCAGTTGCGGCAGCAGATGACTGAGGGTCAGCAACAAGTGCGCCCCACTCTGCTCCATCATGTACGCCAGGCGCTCGCGGGGGTATTCCGGGTCCAGTGGCACATAGGCGCCGCCGGCCTTGAGAATCGCCAGCAGGCCCACGACCATTTCCACCGACCGTTCGACGACAATCGCGACCAGCACATCTGGCCCGACGCCCAACGTGCGCAGCTTGCTCGCCAGCCGGTTGGCACGCTGGTTGAGCTCGCGGTAGTTCAAGGTCTGCTCGGCAAACCGCAGAGCCGGGGCCTCAGGGGTACGCGCGACCTGCATTTCGAACAACTCGGGCAGGCAGTGCGCCTGCGGGTACTGCATCTGGGTACGGTTCCAGTCGTGGACGATGCGCTGTTGTTCCTGGTCATCGAGCATCTGCAGTTCACCGACAGGAGTATCGGCGTGTTGCACCAGCGCGTGCAGCAGATTGGCAAAGTGCCGGGCGATCTGTTCGACGCCGGTGTCGCCGAGGTGGCTACGGTCGTAGTGGTAATGGATCGTCAGCGCATTGCCCGACTCGATCATCAGCGTCAACGGATAGTTGGTCCGCTCACGATTCTGCGTGCCCGAAAACACCAGGCCTGCGCTGGAACCCTGCTGCAGGACTTCACCAACCGGGTAGTTCTCGAACACCAGCAGCGTGTCGAACAACTGCTCACCGGCCGAGCCCGCCCAACGCTGAATGTCATAGAGCGGCGTGTGCTCATGTTCGCGCATGCTCAGGTTCTGCGCCTGCAGACGTTCGACCCACTCCCCCACCCGCAGGTCAGGCTGCAGCCTGCCAGCCACCGGCAAGGTGTTGATGAACAGGCCCAGCTGCTGCTCGACACCGCGCAGGTCTGTCGGCCGCCCGGCAACCGTGGCACCAAATGCAACGCCTTCCTGGCCGGTATAGCGGTGCAACAGCAGTAGCCAGGCAGCCTGCAGCAAGGTATTGACCGTCACCCGCCGTTGCCTGGCAAACGCGCTCAACGCCTGGAAGCACGCCGGGTCGAGCGTCTGATGATGTTCGCCATGGCCAGTGTCCGCGCGGCTGCGATCCTGACGCAGCGCCTGAGCCAGCCGCGTGGGCTCGGTGAGGTGCAGCAATTGCTGACGCCAGAACGTCTCGCTCTGCCCCGCGTCCTGGCGCTGCAGCCACTCGATATAGTCGCGGTAGCGGCCTGCCGGGTGCTCCAGGGCAACGCCGGCGTAGTGTTGCAACACCTCGCCCAGCAGCTGCGCATTGCTCCAGCCATCCATCAGGATATGGTGGCTGGTAAAAATCAGGTGATGCCGGCCGCTGCCTGTCCGGATGCCCGTCAGTCGCAGCAACGGTGCGGCCTGCAAGTCGAAGCCACGCCGACGATCCGCCTCGGCCCAGGCATCCAGACGCCCCTCGAGGTCATCCTGGTCGGCCCAGTCCAGCACGTCGAACGGCAGCTCGACGTGCTTGCGAATCACCTGCACCGGGCGTTCCAGATGGGCGACGAATGCGGCGCGCAATACGTCGTGTCGATCCAGCATTGCCTGCCAGGCACGCTTGAAACGCTCGATATCCAGCCCCGAGACGTTGACTCGCATCTGATTGACGTACTCACCCTGGCCCTGCTCGAAGACCGTGTGAAACAGCATGCCCTGCTGCATGGGCGAGAGCGGATAGATGTCATCGATGGCAGCCGCCGGGATCGGCAACGCATCCAGCTGGGCCTGGTCCAGCGCTGCCAGCGGCACATCGGACGGTGTCAGGCCGACCGCGCCCTGGCTGACGCAATGGTCGATCAACGCCTGGAGTTCGGTCATGTAGTCGTCGGCCAGGGCCCGGACCGTGGTGCGGTCGAACATGGCCTGGCTGAACGTCCAGGCGAGGCTCAACTCGCCGGCATAGACCTGCCCGTTGATCGACAGCAGGTTTTCCAGCAGGGCCTCGGCAGACTGGCTGGCGCCGCTGCTTTCGCTGGCTGGCTGCAGGAATCGCTGGGTGCTCGGGCCCGCGCCTTCGGCAAAGGTACTGTCAAGCTGCCCCAGGTAATTGAAGGTGATGGGGGGCACTGGCAGGCCAGTCAGCACATTGTGCGCGTGCGAATCCCCCAGGTAGCGCAGCGCGCCATAGCCGATGCCCTTGTCTGGGATGGCGCGAAGTTGCTCCTTGATCTGCTTGATGGAGGCGCCGAGGTCCGACGCAGCGGTCAGCTTCACGGGGAAGAGGCTGGTCAGCCAGCCGACCGTCCGCGTCAGGTCGACCGCATCGAACAGGTCCTCACGGCCGTGTCCTTCCAGTTGCACCAGCACGTCTTCGCGTTGGGTCCAACGGGCAACCACCCGGGCCAGTGCGGTCAGCAGCAAGTCGTTGACCTGGGTGCGGTATGCCGTCGGCGCCTGTTGCAACAGCCGTGAGGTCTGCTGCCGGTCCAGGCGTGCATGCACCGTCGCGCCGTGGCGGCCATGCAACGACCCATCCGCCCTGTCCAGAGGCAGTTGCGGGTCAACCCCTTGCAACTGCGACTGCCAATAGCCGAGCTCTGCCTGCAGCGCTTCGCTTTGCGCGTAGGCCTGCAGCCGTTCGGCCCAGGCTTTGGTCGAGGTGGTCTTGGCAGGCAACACGGCAGGCTGACCTGCCACGTGACGGTCATAGGCGCTTTGCAGGTCTTCCAGGAGAATGCGCCAGGACACGCCATCCACCGCCAGGTGATGAATCACCAGAAGCAGGCGCTGGCTGCCATCGGGCAGGGTCGCCAATACACCGCGCAACAGCGGCCCCTGCTGCAGGTTCAGGCTGCGCTGCGCGCGCTCGCACAGGTCGTGTAGCGCGTCAGGATCGGTCAGGGTCTCGGCCCACAGCAACCCGGCCTCGACGTCGCCCGGCGCACAATAAGCGGCGTGCCAAGCGCCCGCGTCCTGGGGTGGCGTGAAGCGCAGGCGCAACGCATCGTGATGCTCAAGCAGCGCGTGCAAGGCCTTCTCCAGCGCGGCGCTATCGATGACCTTGGTCGAGGTCAGCAGGACCGCCTGGTTCCAGTGATGTGGCTCGGCGATCGACTGTTCGAGGAACGCCTGCTGGATCGGCAGCAAGCGTGTCTCGCCGATCACCGGCGCCTGGTCGATCTGCGGGCCGTTGCCTTCCATGCGCGTGGCCACCGAGGCCAGGTCTTGTACGGTCTGATGCTGGAACAGCGCCTTGGGCGTGAAGCGGATACCGGCCTGCCTTGCCCGGCTGACGACCTGGATCGAGATGATCGAGTCCCCTCCCAGTTCGAAGAAGTTGTCCGTCACACCGACCTGATCGAGCTTCAGCACCTCGGCCCAGATCGTCGCGATCTGTTGCTCCAGCGCGTTGCGCGGGGCCACGTAGC
>NZ_JBICKE010000092.1:0-32685 GCF_043103865.1 Pseudomonas sp. yb_5 | reverse complement strand
AAACCCTGCTTTTGTCGACCGGAGGGGCCATGGCCATGCTGGGCTGCATGTGCCCACGCCCAAGAATGCTTGCCTGCACATATGGTAATACGTATATTCGGTTTTCCATATGTGCAGGCACCCCCATGATCACTCCGCCCGATGTCTTCAAGAGCCTCTCTGACGAAACCCGCGCTCGCGCCACCCTGCTTATCGCCAGCCTGGGCGAACTGTGCGTCTGCGAACTGATGTGCGCGCTGGACGACAGCCAGCCCAAGATCAGTCGCCATCTGGCACAACTGCGCAGCAATGGCATGCTGCTGGACCGCCGTCAGGGCCAGTGGGTGTATTACCGCTTGAATCCGGAGCTGCCTTCCTGGGTTCACGAGATGCTGCAGGTCACCTTGCAAGCCAATTCGCAATGGCTGGCAGACAACGCCCTTCGGCTGAAGAACATGGACGGCCGCCCCGTTCGTGATTCGGCCTGCTGCTGATCATCACCAAGCGAGATATTCATGCTACCCGCCATTGCTGTCTTCGTATTCACCCTCATATTGGTCATCTGGCAGCCCAAGGGGCTCGGGGTCGGCTGGAGCGCCGCGCTAGGCGCCCTCATCGCCCTGGCTGCAGGCGTAGTTTCCCTGCATGACATCCCTGCCGTATGGGCCATTGTCTGGAACGCCACCGCCACGTTCATCGCGGTCATCATCATCAGCTTGCTGCTGGATGAGGCGGGTTTCTTCGAATGGGCCGCATTGCATGTAGCGCGCTGGGCAAACGGCGGCGGCTACCGCCTGTTCGCCTTCTGTGTACTGCTCGGTGCCGCTGTATCGGCGCTGTTCGCCAACGACGGTGCGGCGCTGATCCTCACCCCCATCGTCATGTCGATGCTGCTCGCGCTGCGCTTTTCGCCTGCAGCGACACTGGCCTTTGTCATGGCAGCAGGCTTCATTGCCGACACGGCAAGCCTGCCGCTGGTGGTCTCCAACCTGGTCAACATCGTTTCGGCCGACTACTTCGGCCTGGGCTTCGCCGAATACGCATCGGTGATGGTGCCGGTGAATATCGCCAGCGTGGCGGCTACCCTGCTGGTGCTATTTCTGTTCTTCCGTCGTGATATCCCCAAGCAGTACGCGCTCGATGCGCTGAAGGCGCCGAGCGAGGCAATTCACGACCACGCCACCTTCAAAGTCGGTTGGTGGGTGCTGCTGGTGTTGCTTGCAGGCCTGTTCGCACTGGAACCTCTGGGTATCCCGATCAGTGCGGTGGCCGCCGTCTGTGCCGTAATCCTCTTTGCCGTGGCCGCTCGCGGTCACCGCATCTCAACCCGTCGCGTGTTGCGGGAAGCGCCGTGGCAGGTGGTGATCTTTTCTCTGGGCATGTATCTGGTGGTGTACGGCCTGAAGAACGCCGGCCTTACCGACATGCTCACCCAGCTGCTGGACTGGCTTGCCGGGCACGGACTGTGGAGCGCGGCCATTGGCACCGGGTTGATCTCCGCGCTGCTGTCCTCAGTCATGAACAACATGCCCAGCGTGCTGATCGGCGCATTGTCGATCCAGGCCAGCGGCGCAGAGGGCCTGGTACGTGAGGCGATGATCTACGCCAACGTCATCGGCTGCGACCTCGGCCCGAAGATCACCCCGATCGGCAGCCTCGCCACGCTGCTTTGGCTGCATGTGCTGGCGCGTAAAGGCATGCGCATCACCTGGGGTTACTACTTCAAGGTCGGCCTGCTGCTCACGGTACCGGTTTTGCTGATCACCCTTTCTGCTCTGGCACTGCGCCTGAGCCTCTGACGTTCGCCCCCCCAGCGGAGGAGCCCTCCATGCGAGTCCTGTTCATGTGCACGGCCAACAGCTGCCGCAGCATCCTTTCCGAAGCAATGTTCAACCACCTGGCACCGCCCGGTTTCGAGGCAGTCAGCTCTGGCAGCTTCCCCAAGGGCCAGGTGTTGCCACGCAGCCTGAGCACGTTGCAGCAGGCCAATATCTCGACCGAGGGCCTGAGCAGCAAAGGCAACGATGCGTTCGAGGGCAACCCGCCAGACATCGTCATCACCGTCTGCGACAAGGCCGCAGGCGAAGCCTGCCCGGTGTATTTCGGCCCTGCGCTGAAGTCACATTGGGGGCTGGAAGACCCGTCCGATGTCGTGGGTGACGAAGCTACGGTCGATGCGGCTTTCCGGGCCACACTGGCCCGCATCGAATCTCGCTGCCAAGCCTTCTTCGCACTGCCGTTCGATCAACTCGACCGCGCGCAGCTCAAGCACGCGCTGGATCGCATCGGCTCGCTTTGAACAGGAAAAAACATGTCCGAGCAACTGCCTAACCTCGACCTCACGCTGTTCGACCTGCCGCCTTCGGCAACCCGAGCCTGCGAACACAAACCACGCATCCTGCTGCTATACGGGTCTACCCGAGAACGCTCCTTCAGTCGCTTGCTGGTAGAAGAAGCCGCACGCCTACTGGAGCACTTCGGTGCTGAAACCCGCACCTTCGACCCGTCGGGCCTGCCGCTGCCTGACGATGTACCCGTGGAGCATCCCAAAGTGCAGGAGCTGCGTGACCTGGTGCAGTGGTCAGAAGGCCAGGTGTGGTGCTCGCCGGAGCGCCATGGGGCGATGTCGGCGGTGTTCAAGGCACAGATTGACTGGATTCCCTTGGCGCTGGGTGCGCTGCGCCCCACCCAAGGCAAGACCCTGGCCGTGATGCAGGTGTGCGGCGGCTCGCAGTCGTTCAACGTGGTCAACCAGTTGCGCGTGCTGGGCCGCTGGATGCGGATGTTCACCATCCCGAACCAGTCTTCGGTGCCCAAGGCTTATCTGGAGTTCGACGATGCCGGGCGGATGAAGCCATCGCCCTACTACGATCGCGTGGTTGATGTCATGGAGGAGCTGGTGAAGTTCACCGTCCTGCTACGCGACCGCCAGGCATTCCTGGTGGATCGCTATTCGGAGCGCAAGGAAAGCGCCGAGCAGCTATCTGAGCGGGTCAATCAGCGATCCATCTGAAGCAAAGGTGATTCAGGACAGTGGAAACGACAAGCTAGCGGCCAGCCCGCCAGCGGCTCTGTTTTCAAGACGTACCTGCCCCCCCATGCGGTCGATGATCGTCGCGACGATGGAGAGCCCAAGGCCAGCACCATTTGGGCTATTGCGGCTATAAAAGCGCTCGAATACACGAGAAAGGCTCTCCTCATCGATACCCGTCCCTTCATCCTCGACGACCAGTTCGACGCTGCTGTCCAGGCGCTTCAGTGACACGGCTATCCGCCCCCCAGGCGGTGAATGTTCTACCGCGTTGGACACCAGGTTCTGTAGCGCAATGCCCAGCGCGCCGGCGTCGATCTGCAGGTGGTGGTCCCCTTCGTCGATGTCCAGCGAGGGTTCCAGGCCACGGTCCAGTATCCATGGGGTCAGTTCAGCCAGGGTTTCGGTGACGACCTCGGCCAGGTCGACCCGGGTGCTGGCTCGCTGCCCCAGTCTTGGCTCGACGCGGGCCAATGTCAGCAACTGGTTTACCACCCGTGTGAGCCGATCGACCCCGCCCACAAGAAAGCCCAGGGCTTTCTGGCGCTCGGCATCATTGCTGGCGGCCAGCGCGTTCTGCGCGTGCAGCCGCAGTACGGCCAGAGGCGTACGCATTTCGTGGGCAGCATCGGCAATGAAGCGATGTTCACGCCGCAGCAGATCGTCGATCTGCGCCAGCAAGCGATTGATGGCGGCCTGCATGGGCTCCAGTTCAGTGGGAAGCGGTACCAGTTGCAGCGGCTCCAGCGAATCGGCATGGCGTCTGCGGATGACATTGGCCATGTTCTGCAGTGGCCTCAGCCCCCAGCCGATCGCAGCCCACACCAGCAGTGCCAACGCCAGGCTGCCAAGCAGGAACGGGAACAGCGTGTGGCGAACGATGCGGTCGATCAGGTCGTAGCGCACATCATCACGTTCACCCACCCAGATAAGCCAGTGTTTTTCCGGCACCGGCAAAACGAAGCCGCGCCATTGTTCACCGCCACTGGAAAAGTCGTAGAACCCTGGAGCAGTAGGTGGTGGGTCGATTGGCGGCGCACTGGGTGTATGCACCAGCAACGCCATGCCTTCCCCCCAGACCTGGAACGCCAGTTTGCTTTCGTAAGGGTGCCCCACCTGATGGCGCCCTGCTTTGCCCAAGGCGTCATTGAAGGCCTGATAAAGCGCATCACGCGAGCCCTCTTGTACCGGCATGCTCATGACGCCTTGCAGCAAACGCGCGTTCTGGGCCAGGTGCGCGTCATACACCTCGTTAATTTCGTGGCTGCTGTCGTGGTAGTTATAGAGCGCGAGCAAGCCGGTACCGAGCAGCAGCAAGAGCATCACGCGCCACAGCGTGCGCTGGCGAAGCGAGGTCATGCCTTGACCTCGACCAGATAGCCGATGCCGCGCACCGTGCGAATCAGGCCGTTGAACAGCTTCTTGCGCAGGTGGTAGATGTTCACCTCCAGCGTGTTGCTCTCCGGCTCTTCATCCCAGCCATACAGCAGCTGAGTCAGGCGCTCACGCGTGAATACCTTGCCGGGCTGTGCCAGCAGCTCATGCAACAGCACATACTCTTTGGGGGTGAGCACAACCTCGACGCCGTTGTATTGCACTTGCTGGGTGGTCGGGTCCAGGCTGACCCCGGCATGCTCGATCAGCACCTTGGCGCGCCCGACGCTGCGCCGCAGCAAGGCGCGCAAGCGTGCCTTGAGCTCGTTGAGGTCGAAAGGCTTGACCAGGTAATCATCGGCGCCGGCATCCAGGCCGGCAATGCGATCATCGAGGGCATCCCGTGCGGTGAGGATCAGCACCGGCAAACTGTCGCCGCCGGCGCGTAACCGCCTGAGTAGCTCGAGGCCATCCATGCGGGGCAATCCAAGATCCAGGATCACCAGGTCGAAGGTCTCGTGCTGCAACGCATGCAAGCCACTGACACCGTCGCGCAACCAGTCGAGGGTGTAGCCCTCCTGGCGCAAGCCGTCGCAGATCCCTTCCCCCAGCGCGATGTCATCCTCAACCAGCAACAGCCGCATGTTCAGTCCTGTTTGTCCTTGATGGCCTTGAGTAAAGCATCGATATCGGCACGCCGGCCCTGGTCAGCCAACTCACGCCCCGGCCGGGGCGGTGCCTGCAAGGCTTTCTGCAGGGCTGCGGTAGCTTCAGGGTAGCGCTTTTGCCGATACAGATGATCGGCCCAGAAATAGTTGCTGTCGATACCGTTGGGGTTGATCTGCAAGGCTTTGCGCAGCATCTTGTCGGCCATCTCGGCATCACCGAAACCGATAGGCCAGCCGGGCACCTGGTCATACAGCGTGCCCAGGCTGGTGTAGGCCGAACCCTGCAGGGCGTTGGGGTCCAGCTTCATGGCCTGCTCCAGGCTGGCTTTCGCCGCCTTGACCTTGCCCAGTGCACCGAGGCCACCCGTCGCCCCCGCCCAACTGCTGTTGATGATGCCCTCCCAGATCAAGGGTTCAGGTGTGCCGGGATACTGATGAACAAATGTTGCTGCATCGCCTGCCAGCTTTTCGAAGGCGTCGGCACGCTTATCCTTGGGCATTTGGTGCTGAATCTGCGCCCAGCGCTGCTGCAGATCACTCAGGCGCTGGCTGCCTGCCTGGTCCAATGCCCAGGTGAAGGGTGCAAATGCCAGCAAGCTGGCGATGAACAGACGCTTCATTGGTTCGACTCCTTGGAATGGCTACCGATATAGCGGCGAATGACGGGCAGTTGCTTGCGCAGTGCGCGGTCGACCATGCCCGGCAACATGCCGTTGATTCGCACGAAGAGCTTTTCCGGCCACCCCAGATAAAGTTCGGTGCGCTCGGATTGCACCGCCTGAAGCACAGCACGAGCGACGTCCGCCGGGTCGTCCATGCCAACTTTCAGCGCTTGATTGAGCGCAGTCGCAGCGCTGCTGTTCATCGTTGTGCGGGTCGCCCGGGGGGCGGCATACAGCACGTTCACCGTGGTATCGGCCAACTCGCGGCGCAGCGCTTCCGAAAAACCACGCAGCGCAAACTTGCTGGCGCAGTAGGTGGCGTAGCCGGGGTAGCCGATCGACCCATAGGTCGACCCGACATTCACCACCAACGCCTTGGGCTGAGCACGCAGCAACGGCAGGCAGGCCCGTGTCAGCTGCAAGGGCGCCTTCAGGTTGATGTCCAATAGCTCGTCCAGCGCATGCTCATCCAGCTGGTCGAGCAGAGCGAAGCGATTCACGCCTGCCGCGTTGATCAGCACATTGACAGCCCCCATCTCGCGTGCCCGCTCGATGACGTGTTCGCGCCCTGACGGGCTGCGCAGGTCGGCTTCCTGCCAGCGCAGCCGGTCGGGGTACCGATTCATCAGGCCAGCCAGCTTGCCCATATGCCGGCTGACCGCCAACACTTGGGCACCGGCAGCGCAGAGCTGTTCAGCCAGTTCCAGGCCTATGCCCCCACTGGCGCCGGTGAGGATCACCACGGACTCAGCCAAACGCATGATGCACCTCTTGCTGCCCGGCACGCGGCAGGCCCTGGAACATCTCGGTGTACAAGCGGTAGACGACCTTGGCCGCATGGAGGACGGCCTGCTGGTCACCGGCATCGTCGAGGCGGTCCATCAACTGTTTGTAGGTCACCATGTGGTCCTGGTCGAGCGCACCGTGCGAGCTGAGGTAGCTGAAGGCCTGGTCAGGCAGGGCCAATGTGTTCTGGATAACGCCCGCCGCCTGGGTGGCCAGGGCGATGCTGGTGCCTTCGAGCACGTTGACCATGCCGAACAACCCGACCGGGTTGCCGCGGGCGATCAGGTCGTACAGGTAGGCGACCATCAGCTCGATGGATTGCACCGGCTGGCCATCGCGCACGGTCTCCCAGTCACCGCCGCACGCTTTGATGTCGTTGAGGATCCACTGCTCGTGGCCGTATTCCTCCTCGATGTATTCGCAGACCGCGCCGCGCAGCCACTCCAGCCGTAGCGGCAATCGTGCCCCACAGGCCATCATCAGCGGCACGGTATGGCGCACATGGTAATAAGCCTGGGTCAGGAACGCGACGTAGCTGTCCAGGCTGACCTGGCCGGCCAGGGCCTCGCGGATCACCGGTACGGCGAACAGCGCCTGACGCTCTTGGGCGGTTTGTACTTGCAGGGTGTCGAAAAAGGACATTATGAACCTCACAACGAGATGTCGGATAACAGGGTGTGGTAACGCTGCAAGATCGCCTCACGTCGCGGGCGGCCATTGGCAGTCAGGGTTTCGTCAAGCGTGCTCAGAGGCACAGGTAAACGGCGCCAGGCATGCACCCGGGCGTAATCGGGCAACCGCGCGTTGCATTGCTGTACGGCCTGTTCGATGGCCTCGTCGCTGATGCCGGGATCCAGTGGCCAGAGCAAGGCAAGGTTGTTTGGCAGGGCTTCGCCATGCACGAAGGCCTGGGCGATCACGCCACTTTGGCTCAGCTCGGCTTCCACCCACTCCGGGTTGACGTTGCGCCCGAAGCTGGTAATGAACTGGTGCTTCTTGCGGCCATCCAGATACAGATAGCCATCCTCATCGAGGTGGCCTACATCGCCTGTTGCCCACCACTGCCCGGTTACAGGCGGCTCTCCCAGGTAGCCCAGCAATATCGAGCCGGCCACCAGGACTTCGCCATCGTCGGCGATGCGCACCTGCACATGCGGCAACGGCTTGCCAACGCTCCCCGGGCGTACAGCCCCTGTGCGGTTGAGCGCCACTACCGAGGCGCACTCGGACAAGCCGTAACCTTCGAACACCGGCAAACCGACCGCCTCGGCCCGCGCGAGCAGGCTTGGCGATACCCGAGCACCGCCTACCGCCACCAAACGCAGTGGGCCGACCCGCATCAGCCCACGCTCGATCGCTGTCACCAACCCCATCAGCAACTGCGGCACAAGGATCAGGCTTTGCGCCCCACTGAGGGCGATTGCGCCCAGCAGGCGCTTGAAGTCGACCTGGCTTGCCCCTCCCATCCCCAACTGCTGCTGTGGATAGAGCTGCACACAAGCGCCAGCCATGAGCGCGGCGTAGACGCCCAGGTTTTCCAGCAAAACGCCCAGTGGCAGTACCGCCAGGTATCGCTGCGGCTCGGCTGGGCGGCTGGCGGTCTCCAGCTCATGCGCCACACGCAGCATGGTTTCAGCGCTCAGGCACACGCCTTTGGGCGTGCCGGTGCTACCGGAGGTGTAAGTGATCTTGGCAGTGCCCTCAGGCAGCGCCGGGGCGACAACACTGTCACGCAGCCAGACATTAGCTGGTGCCTGCCGGTCAAAGCCAAGCGCAGTGAGCTGATCAGCCCACTGCGCCTCGCACACCACCGCCGTGACTCCGCTTTGCCGCAAGCAGTGCTGGAACTGGGCTGCGCTGAAAAACGACGGCACTGTCACACTGGCACGTTCAGCGAACAGCGCCGCCAGATCCCAGAATAGCGCTTCGGGCCCGTTATCCAGCACCACGGCGAAGGTTCCCGCAGGTTGGTTGCGCAGGCTGGCCGCGCGAGATTCGACTTCGTCGAGCAGTTGCTGGTAGGTGTAACGCTGCGCATCTCCCTGGACGGCCACGGCGTCAGGATGTTCCAGGGCGTGTTGGCGCAACAGTGCCTGAAAGGCTGTCAGTTCATGCCGCATGGCCGGTCTCCAGGGCTAACATGGGAAACCCAAGCCGCTCGAACATGCCCGCCTGCTTCAGGGCATCGAAGCCAAAGCCTATGTTGCCGGCAAATACCTGTGGTCGCTGGTCGTAGTAGGTCCCCCATTGGTCCACTTGGCCCTGCAAGCGCGCAGGATCCGCTGAGGCCAGAACAGTGGGCACCAGCCCCAGTCGCTGGAAACTGTTGAACAGTGTCGCGGCGCCCGTGAATGCCACCCACTCCAAACCGCGCATGGCCAGCAACCACGTCACGGCGATGATCATTATTCGAGCGCTGCCGGCGCTGAGCGAGGCCAGGTTGCCTACTTCTACCATGCAGTTGCGATCCGCCGAGGCACCGGTTACCCGTGAAACAGCAGATTCCAGAGGCTCGTCCAGATACCGCTCAAGGAAGAGCGGCCCTTCGCTGGCCGGTCGCATGCCTGCCGCCGCGATCAGGCGACCGTGGCTACCCTGCAAGGCAAGCAGTTCCGGCAGGTAATGTTTCACATCCGCCTGGTGCACGCTGGCAAAGCGCTCGTGTATGAAGTGCTCCAGCTCGCCGCGCCCTTGATCGCCGCTGAGGTGAAGAGAAAGATGCGCCTGATGATCGACATGGCTACCGATGGGTAACGGAAGCAAACTGTGCCATTGATGAGTCTGAGTCATGAAATTTCCCCGCCTGGGTGCGACGGAGGGAATTATCGGGGCCGAATCTGAATGCAATCTGAAGTCGGCTACTGTCGGAACGCCTTAGCCCGGCGCTCGTTCATGTGCTGCATTCACTATGATCGAGCACGACGCGTACCCAGCTCGATCCAGACGGGCGCATGGTCGCTGGCCTTGGCCTCGTTGCGCACCCATGCATCGACACCCGCCCGTTTCAAATAAGGCGCAAGCTCGTGGTTGAGCAACAGGTGATCGATTCGCAACCCAGCATTGCGGGCCCAGTGGTTACGGAAATAGTCCCAGAAGGTGTAGACACGCTCGTCCGGGTACAGATGGCGTATGGCATCGAGCCAGCCCTGGTCTAGCAGTCGTTGGTAACACGCTCGCGACTCGGGCTGCAGCAGTGCGTCCTTCAGCCAGGAACGCGGGTTGTAGATATCCATGTCGGTGGGCACGACATTGAAATCCCCTGCCAGCAGCGTGGGGTGGCCACTTTCATAGAGGCTGCGCGCATGCTGGATCAGGCATTCGAACCAGTGCAGCTTGTAATCGAACTTGGGCCCGGGCTGCGGGTTGCCGTTCGGCAGGTAGAGACAAGCGACCAACACCCCGTGTGCAGCGGCTTCCAGATAGCGGCTCTGGCTGTCCTCTTCCATGCCGGGCAAACCGCGGCGAACCTCGAGCGGATCGCTGCCCCGCACCAGAATGGCCACGCCGTTCCATGACGGTTGCCCATGATGAAGGCTGCCATAGCCTGCCGCCTCCAGCTCCGCACGAGGGAACTGCTGATCGGCCGCCTTCAGCTCCTGCAGGCAGGCGATGTCGGGCTGCTCCCGCTCCAGCCAGGCCAGCAGCGCCGGCAAACGGCTGCGGATGCCATTGATGTTGAAGGTGGCAATCTTCAGCGCTTTCATGCGTCCGGGTCGCTCACATGGGCCTGCACGGCATCTTCCAGCGCGCGGATATGCGCCTCATCGGCCAGCGCCTTGAGCGCCAACCAGTCGTCCCAATCGATGGCACCGTCGTCGCGCAGGGCCTCGGCTGTGCGAAGCAGTTCATGGTGGTAGGCATCCGGTGACGCGCGCCGGTAACTGATGTCGTCGTACTGGGCGTACCAGGCTTCAAGCGCGGCAATGTTGCGTTCGATGCTCATGAAAGCGTCCTCGCTGTACCCTTTGCTTGTCAGAACCTGGGCACAGCGCGACGTTCAATCAGGGCGTCACTGAAAGTAATGGGGATACAGCGCCATGTCGCTCTCCAGCTTGTCCGCATCCGCTGCCCTCTTGCGCACTTCGGCATAAAAAAGCTGGCACTGGTTCTGAAACCTGGTGAAATCGCGGTTGGCAGCTTCAATGGCACTGCTCAGGTCGCTCCCCTCAAGGCCCTCGACAAGTCGCTGTGATGAGGTATACGCCTGCCAGCAGGCTTCAACCTGCTGCAGCCCCTTTGCAAGGTTCTCGGTGTCGATAGTCGCCATTGCTGCACCCTCTTTGGACCGACCCTGGTCCGTCGGTGTGAATCGCCAGAGCGACGATAACGGGATGAAGCCTGTAACGACGCGCTTCGGCTGAGAGCGTAGACCATTCCAGCGCAGATCACGCAGGGTCAACGCAGATAGTCCTGAACCCACTTCACCCAGCAATCAGCGCCAATCTTCACCAAGGCATCATTGAAATCGTAGTGGGGGTTATGCACCGAGCAACCATGGAACTCGCCCGTGCCATTGCCCAGCATGAAGTAACAGCCAGGCCGCGCCTGCAACATGTAGGCAAAGTCTTCGGTGCCCATGACCTTCTTCGGCATCTTGTCCAGCAGCGCGCCGTCGGCGAACAGCGGCCTCAGGCTGTCACGCAGCAACGCGCTTTCGTGATCGCTGTTGCACAAGGCGGGCGCCAGTTGGGTGAATTGCACATCGATCTCCACGCCATAGCTTTCTGCGTGCCCCTTGGCCAGGGCGTCAATGCGGCTGTTGATCTTCTGCTGGGTCTGGGCCGTGTCGGTGCGCACGCTCAGCAACATGCAGGCCTCGTCAGGGATGATGTTGTAGACGGTGCCGGCCTGGATCATGCCGATGCTGATCACGGCGTAGTCCTCGACGCTCAGGTTGCGCGACTTGATGGTCTGGATGCCACTGATCAGGCTGTTCAACGCCATCACCGGGTCTACCGACAGTTCCGGCATCGCCCCATGCCCGCCTTTACCGGTAATCCGAATGCTGACACGTTCGGAAGACGCCATGGTGGGCCCCGCCTGCACCACGCACGTGCCCACCGGCAGGCCGGGCATGTTATGCAGCGCATACACCGAGTCGCACGGAAAGCGCTCGAACAGGCCGTCGTCGATCATCGCCTTGGCCCCCGCCAGGCCTTCCTCGTCGGGCTGGAATATCACGTTCAACGTGCCGTTGAACTGGCGTGTAGCCGCCAGTTGCGCAGCGGCTGCCAGCAGGATCGCGGTATGCCCGTCATGGCCGCAGGCATGCATGCGGCCGGGGATCTTGCTGGCATGCGCAAACGCATTCTTTTCGCCCATGGGCAGTGCGTCCATGTCTGCGCGTAAACCGATGCTGCGCGGACTGTCCCCCACTTTCAGCACGCCAACCACTCCATGCCCGCCCACATTGCGATGCACTTCATAGCCCAAAGCTTGCAGCTTGTCGGCTACCAGGGCCGCTGTATCGGGGGTGTCGCCGCCAATTTCCGGCGCAGCGTGGATCTGCCGGCGCAGCATGACGAACTCATCCAGCTCGGCGGCTGAGCCCGGTGTTTGATTGCTCTGCAAAATACCCATGTCACTCGCATCCTTTGTTTTCAGGGAAGTATCTGAGGCAGGCCAGGCTGACAACGCCGCCGGCCAGCAGGAAGTAGGCTGGCGCCAACGGCGTGCCCAGCGCTGCAATCAGCCAGGTGGCCACCAACGGCGAAAAACCACCGAACAGGGTCACACCCAGGCTGTAGCTGACCGAGGTGCCGAAGGAGCGCCTGGCCTTCGGGAAGCCCTCCATGATCAGCGCGAAGAACGCACCGGCACCGATGCAGGTCGGCAAGATCAGGATCGCCACGCCCATCATGGCCAGGCCCATGTGCTGCACGTGCCCAAGCAGATAGAACACGGGCAGGGTCAACACCACCGGCGCGGCGACCGTCCACACCAGCAGGCGTTTTCTGAGCTGATACTTGTCGGCGAATTTACCGGCCAACGGGCAGATGACTGCCATGCAGCCGCTACTGATACAGGCAATTGCCATCGCGCTGCCGGATGGGTAATGCAAGGCCGTGGTCAGGTAGGTCGGCATGTAGAACACGAACAGGTACATGCCAATGGTCGAGCTGGCCATCAGGCCGATGCCTTGGGCGATGCGTTTGAGCAGTTCGGCATCCAGCCCCTGCTCTGCCTTCTGCGCCGGTGCGGCCTCATGGGTTTCCGGCAACCGTGTGCGTATATACCAACCGACCGGCCCGATCAGCAGGCCGAAGATGAACGGTATGCGCCATCCCCAGCTTTCCAGCGCGGAAGGGTCGAGCAACTGGCTGAGGGCCAGGCCAAAGCCGGCCCCCACCAAGGCGGCATAGCCCTGGCTGGCAGCCTGCCAGCTGACGCTCTGGCAGCGATTGCCGACCGCACTGGATTCCATCAGGAACACCGACGCGGTACCGACCTCCCCGCCTGCCGACATGCCCTGGATCAGCCGGCCGGTCACCAGCAGCAACGTGGCGAAAATCCCGATCTGTGAATACGTGGGCGCAAAGGCAATCATTGCGGTGCCCAGGGTCATCAGCCCGATGGTCAGGCTCAAAGCGGCCTTGCGTCCATGCCGGTCCGCATAGCGACCGATGACCATCGCCCCGACCGGGCGCATCAGAAAACCGACGCCAAAAGTGGCCAGCGACATCAACAACGACGCCATGGCCGACTCGGAGGGAAAGAAATGCTTGCCGATCAGTACAGCGAAGAAGCTGTAGATCGTGAAGTCGTACATTTCCAGCGCATTGCCCAGCGAGCAGGCGACCAAGGTTTTACGGGAGGACGACACCTGCGCGGCTGAATGCGCACCTTTTTGCAGGCTCGGCGATGTGGGTAGCGGTCTGATCATTGTTATCTCCGTTGGCAAATCGCGGCGTGCAGCGAATATCAGCCAATCGGGCACTCAATACACTTGCGCTTTCGGCATGTGCCTAACCAATGGTTAATTACCCGGAACGATCGTTGGCCAAAATGCCCTGAGCTGGCGCACCGTTCGCCCTCGCTCCGCGCGCGGCCCCAAAAACGCCCACAAACCAGCATCCGTAGCGCAGCGTTGACGCTGTTACGAAGCCCTTCTAAAACGGATGCGCTCGCCAATCCACACGCCGCGCCAGCCCCTGATTAACCAAACGGCATGACCTGACCGAATAAGCAATCACGCTGCAACGTATTGTTCACCGACGCTAAAGCCACCACATCACCGTGCTGGCCTGGAGTCGTGAATGAACACTCGCACTACGTCGTTGCTGTTGATGATCCAAGGGGTTTGCCTTGCTGCGCAGGCACAGGCAGAGGGTTTTCCGACGCTCGCGCGGATTGCGCCGGGTTTCGGTTACTACGGAGTTGATTACGGCTTCGATGACACGCTCAAGGTGTACGGCACCGTGGATGCATTCGCCAGCTATCACGATTCGCAGCACCACTCGGGTTTCAGGCTGGCCGGTGGCGGCGCCTGGACCAACAAGCTCGGGCTGTACGCACGCAAGGCGCTTGACTCCGATACCGTCGTGGAGCTTGACGTCGAGGAGGGTTTCAACCTCAATGGCGAGGCTCTGGAGGGCACCTGGGACACCGTCGGTACCCTGCGCCTGGCGACGGTCGCCCTGCGCTCGCGCACCCTGGGCAAGCTCGAGTTCGGCAAGACCTACGGCATGGCCACCCCCACCTACGCCGACCCGTTCCTGGCCACCTATGGCTCGCCCTACACCTACCTGGCCCTGCCTGCCGCCGGCAAGGGCGCCTTCTACCTTGACCTGCGCCCCAAGCACACCCTGGCCTACACCAGCCCCACCTTCAGCGGCTTCAGCCTCGGTACCGCGCTAAGCTTCGGCTTCGACGATGCCGCCAGCGCTGGGCGCACCGTGCGTGGCGGTGGCGCCCGGCTGCAATACCGCAACAGCCGGGTGATGGTGCTGGCCTCCTACAACCGCTACTACAGCGACCCATGGGACGACGGCGGCGTCTCACGTCAGACCGCCAACGACTTCAAGAGCCTGTCGGCGTTCTACGATTTCGGCCCGCTGGCCACCAGCCTCACCTGGCAACGCCAGGACGTGGACCAGGCCGGCACACCCAGCACCACGCTGTACACCTTCGGCATGATGGCGCCGGTGGGCGAGCTGGACGTGCTGCGCCTGGCGGTGATGCAACGCCAGGTCAGCGCCCGCGACAAGGACGCGTGGGGTGTGATGATCGGCTATGACCACTTCATCAACCCCCGCTGGGCCCTTTATGGACGCCTCGGCATGATCGCCAACCAGCGCGCCTCGTCGGTCACCTACGCCGGCACCCCGGTGGACCAGGCTGGCGATAACCCGAGCAACATCTCGCTAGGCATGTACTACCACTTCTGACCCAACGGGGCGGGTCTGCTTGAGCACCTGCCCGCGCAAGCTGTGGAACAGCTCCTGGGCAGGCGCCGTGAGGCTGTGGCGGTCAATGCAGACCAGGTTGATGGGGTAATCCGGAATCAACTCCTGCACCGCCATGGCGACGAACTCGCAATCGATACCGTAGGTAAACCCTTGGTCCACCGCCAGTTCGCTGATGGTCATCAACGATTCCGTGTTCTTCAACAGCTTCAGCGCCATCATCACTGAAGTGCATTCAACGGTGTTCTGTGGCACCCGAAGGCCGTTGGCTTCGAACAATTGGTGAAACTGCGAGGCCTGATCGGACAACTCGTCCAGGCTGATCCAGGGGGCGTATTGCAAGGTGCGCAGTGACTGGCTGAACTTCTGCCGATTCGAGGCGTGGCAAATCACCGTGCCCTTGATACTGCCCAGTGCCTCCCAGTCCAGGCTCAGCCGACTCAGCGGTTGCTGCGAAGTAATGGCGAAGTCCAGGCTGCCATCGCGCAAGCGCTGCAGGATCTGACTGGGGCGCAAGTCGGTGATGGTGATCTTCACCCGCGGGTACTTGCGCCGAAAGGCCAGGATACTTTCATCGACGCCATCGAGCATCGCCGTCAACGACGTAACCCCGATCGACACGGCGCCCAGCGCCGCATCCTGAATGCTCGCCGCTTCGATCTGCAGGCGGCGTATGCTTTCTACCACGAGGTTGGCATGGCGGATGACACGTTTGCCTTCCTCGGTAAGGGCCATGCCTTTGTGCGACCGCTGCAACAGGGTAAAACCCACCTCCCGCTCCAGCTCCTTGATCGAACGGCTCAGCGCGGGCTGAGTAATGTGCATGAGCTTTGAGGCTTCGAGGATGCTGCCTGCGTTATGAATGGCGACCAGCGCCCTGAGTTGGTGAAGTTTCAACCGTCTGTACCTTGTTGTTAGCGGCCGGTTCGAAAGGTGTTCTGGCAGCCCTGACAACCGTTGTCGGCAAGGCCTGAAAGGTATGGCTAGCGCAACACAGCCAGCAGGCTGGCCGCATCGCTGACCTCGAACTTGCCGGGGCTTTCAACCGCAATGTACTGGACTACCTGGTCGTCGACCAACATCGCATACCGCTGCGAGCGCCGCCCCAAACCGCGTGCCGAAAGGTCCTGGGTCAGGCCCAGCGCCTCGCTGAATTCGCCATTGCCATCGCCGATCATCTTGACCGCATCCCCGACCTGCAAGCTGTTGCCCCAGGCGTTCATGACAAAGGCATCGTTCACCGAGACGCACAGGATTTCGTCAATGCCAGCCGCGAACAACGCAGGGGCCGCCGCGACATAACCGGGAACATGACGTTCAGAGCACGTCGGCGTGAACGCGCCCGGCAACGCGAAGATCAGCACCTTCTTGTGCTTGCAACGCTCGCGAATGGAAAAGGCCTTCGGGCCGATCGCGCAGGTGCCTGCGTCGCTGTTGTATTGATAAAGGGTAACGTCGGGCAATTGATCGCCGGTTTTGATCATCGCTGTCTCCTGGGTGAGGTGAAGGCCAGGCAGCCATGATGCCGCAGTCGACCAGGCAAAGCATCATGAGCAGGGCTAAAAAACCTGTGAAATAACTTCAATATCATTCATGCAGCGCCCCGCCTAGGATACACCTCAATCAAACACATCAAGATTACGCTGTGAACGACTCAGCCTACGCAACTGACAAGCACTGAGTTGCTCACACTCAGGCACCTGGAAGCCGTCACCATGAATAAAGCGCCAACATTCACCGTCAAGCGCATTGCGTTCGACGAACATTATCGCCCTGCCGAAAATACCCGCATCACGACCAACTTCGCCAATTTGGCACGGGGTGCAAACCGCCAGCAAAACCTGCGCAACACCTTGACGATGATCAATAACCGTTTCAATGCGCTGGCGCACTGGGACAACCCCGAACATGATCGCTACCGCGTAGAGCTGGATATCATATCGGTGGAAATGAACCTTGAAAACGCGCAGCACGGTAATGCCCTGCCGCTGATCGAAATCTTGAAAGCCTATATTGTCGATCGCAAAAACAATACTCGCCTCGAAGGTATGGCAGGCAACAACTTCTCCTCGTACGTACGCGACTACGACTTCAGCGTAGTGTTACTGGAGCATAACAAGCATCGGTCGACCTTCAGCACACCCGAGCATTTCGGCGAGCTGCATGGCAACCTGTTCAAGTGCTTCGTCAACTCGCAAACCTACCAGGAGCACTTCAGCAAACCACCGGTTATCTGCCTGAGCGTATCGAGCAGCAGGACGTACCTGCGCACCGAAAATCAACACCCTGTGCTAGGTGTTGAGTACCTGCAGGATGAGTACTCGCTGACGGATGAATACTTCAAGAAAATGGGCTTGAAGGTGCGCTATTTCATGCCACCGAACAGCGTCGCCCCGTTGGCATTTTATTTTGCCGGCGACTTGCTGGCTGACTACACCAACCTTGAACTGATCAGCACCATCAGCACCATGGACACCTTCCAGAAGATCTACCGACCCGAGATCTACAACGCCAATTCTCCAGCAGGCAAGGCCTACCAGCCCAGCCTGAACAACCAGGACTACTCGCTCACGCGCATTGTCTACGACCGGGAAGAGCGCAGCCGCCTGGCGATCGAGCAGGGCAAATTTGCCGAGGAGCAATTTGTCAAACCCTACCAGGCCACGCTAGCGCACTGGTCCGCTCAATACGCACGTTGAACCATTCAAAACACAAGGTCACTGTTCATGAACACATTGCTACCCACCTCCACGGCCGGCAGCCTGCCTAAACCCGCATGGCTGGCTCAACCCGAAACACTCTGGTCACCGTGGAAGTTGCAAGACGAGCAACTGGTCGAAGGCAAGCAGGATGCCTTGCGCCTGGCCTTGCAAGAACAACAACACGCCGGTATCGACATCGTCAGTGACGGCGAACAAACCCGCCAGCACTTTGTCACCACGTTTATCGAGCACCTCAGCGGCGTTGATTTCGAACAACGGAAAACCGTCAGAATCCGTGATCGCTACGATGCGAGCGTACCGACGGTGGTGGGTGCTGTCGCTCGACAAAAGCCGGTGTTTGTCGAAGATGCCAAGTTCCTCCGCCAGCACACCACACAGCCGATAAAGTGGGCGCTGCCCGGCCCCATGACCATGATCGACACACTGTATGACAACCACTACAAAAGCCGCGAGAAACTGGCCTGGGAATTCGCCAAGATTCTCAACCAGGAAGCCAAAGAGCTGGAAGCCGCGGGCGTGGACATCATTCAGTTCGACGAGCCGGCATTCAATGTTTTCTTCGACGACGTGAATGACTGGGGCGTAGCTACCCTGGAAAGGGCCATCGAGGGCCTCAAGTGCGAAACGGCCGTCCATATTTGCTATGGCTATGGCATCAAAGCCAACACCGACTGGAAAAAGACCCTCGGTTCAGAATGGCGGCAATATGAACAGGCCTTCCCCAAATTGCAGCAGTCCAGCATCGATATCATTTCGCTGGAATGCCATAACTCGCATGTTCCGATGGACCTGCTCGAGCTGATTCGCGGCAAGAAAGTCATGGTCGGCGCCATCGATGTGGCCACCCATGTCATTGAAACACCCGAACAGGTCGCCGCCACCCTGCGCAAGGCACTGCAATTCGTCGATGCCGACAAGCTCTACCCTTGCACCAACTGCGGCATGGCGCCCCTGCCCCGCCAGGTAGCCAGCGGCAAGCTCAAGGCCTTGAGTGCAGGCGCAGCCATCGTCCGTCAGGAACTCGCTAACGCACGCTGAAATGAATGCAGCCACAGGACCTACCATGTTGCTTTCCGGTACGGCGATCGAGCCGTCGACTTTTCGCCAGGCACTCGGGCACTACGCATCCGGCATCACGGTGATTACATCGCACCACGAAGGTGAGCCGATCGGCTTCACCTGCCAGTCGTTCTACAGCGTATCGATGAGCCCGCCGCTGGTGTCATTCAGTGTGATGTCCAGTTCGGCCAGCTACCCGAGAATTCGCCAGGCTGGCCGCTTCACGGTCAACATACTATCAGGTGAACAGGTCGGCATTTCCAACCAGTTTGCACGGCGCGGCGCCAACAAGTGGCAGGGCGTCGAATGGCAAACATCGCCGTTGGGCAACCCGATCATTGCCGGCAGCCTGCACTGGCTTGATTGCGAAATTCACGCCGAACATGCCGCCGGGGACCACCTGATCGTGATTGGCGAAGTCAAAGCGTTGAACCTGCAGGCCACTGCTGCCACGCAGCCGCTGCTGTATTTCAAGGGGCAGTACTGCAACCTCGCCGCGCCTCACGCGGCTTGAGCCTCACCCCACTCACGGAAACCCAAACAAAGGGATTGTCAGGATCACGCAGCAGTGAAGTAAACCCGCCATTACTGCGTTGATCCGCCATTTTACTCATGATCGATTTACGCCACCTGCGAACTCTCCACGCGCTGCGTGAAACCGACAGCCTGCACGAGGCCGCCGAGCGCCTGCACCTGACACAATCAGCCCTGTCGCACCAGTTCCGCGATATGGAAGAGCGCATCGGCATGCCTCTGTTCGTGCGCAAATCCAGGCCGGTGCGCTTCACCAGCGCCGGGCTGAAGCTGCTGCAGCTGGCCGATCAGGTGCTGCCTCAGATCCGCAATACCGAACGGGACCTGGGCAAACTGGCCGGGGGCTGCGCCGGACGGCTGCACATCGCCATCGAGTGCCACAGTTGCTACCAGTGGTTGATGCCTTCAGTGGATGAGTTCCGCAGCGCCTGGCCTGAGGTGGAACTGGACCTCGCCTCCGGCTTTTCCTTCGCGCCACTGCCAGCCCTGGAGCGCGGCGACCTGGACCTGGTGGTGACCTCCGACCCGGTGACACTGCCGGGTATCAGCTACGTGCCGTTGTTCAGCTACGAGGCGCTGCTGGCCATCGACAACCACCACGCCATGCGCCACAAGCCGTACCTGGAGCCCGCCGATATCGCCAGCCAGACACTGATCACCTACCCGGTCGAACGCACCCGTCTGGACATCTTCACCCGCTTCCTCGACCCCGCCGACGTCGAGCCCGCACAGGTACGCACTTCAGAACTGACCGTGATGATGATGCAACTGGTTGCGTCCGGGCGCGGCGTCTGCTGCCTGCCCAACTGGGCCGTGCACGAATACAGTTCGCGCGGCTATGTAACCGCCAAGCGCCTTGGCGAGCACGGCCTGCAGGCAAACCTCTATGCGGCGCTGCGCAGTGACATGCTGGAGGTGCCGTACGTGCGTGATTTTCTGCTCACGGCCAAGGACATCTCGTTCACCACGCTGGCAGGTGTCAGCGTGGCGTCAGGCCCGGTTCTCTGAAAGCCGGGCGTGCGTTTGCGAACCTCAGTGCCGGCCATGGCGCGCCATGCCCCTACCGCCAACGAATCAACTAGCCTTCGCCAACTGCACCTGCAGAAACGCCATCAGTGCCCCCGCCACAGGTGACAAGCTGCGCCCTTTGCGGGTGAGCATACCGATATGCCGTTCTACCCTGGGCTCCTCAAGGGGTACGAACGCCAGTTTGTCGTTCTCCTGCGGAAAAGCGAGGTACGGCAAGGTACTGATCCCTACCCCCTCCTCCAGCATGGCGATCAACGAAATCATGTTGGAAATGAACAGCCGGCTATCGGCCAGCAAACCCTCGGCCTCGGTACCCGCCAGCAATTGCGAGGTACCGTTGCGAATCATCGGCACACCCAGCAACTGCGCCCAATGCAGCCGCCCCCCCGCCTGCGCCAGCGGGTGGTCGCTGCGGCACACCACGCCAACCTGATCATTCACGATGGGGGCGAATTCGAGCTGGTCATCGTCCACCCACAGGCTGCTGATGCCGAAATCCACCTGCCCTTGTGCGAGCAACTGCTGCACACGTTCGGCCGTGCCGTCCTGAATGCTGACCTGCACATTGGGGTGCGCGGCCACGAAGCGGGCCAGCGGCCCTGGCAGCATTCGGCTGGCCACAGAAGGCACGGTGGCGATGCTGACCTGGCCGATCTCATGCCGGGCAAACAGCATGACTTCACGAGCAATACGGTCATGGTGCTCGATCAAGCCACGAAACAACGGAAGGCAATGCTCACCAAATGGCGTCAGTTCTACCCGGCCACCGCCCTTTTCGACCAGTGCCTGCCCCAGCTTCTGCTCCAGTTCCCGCAGGGCCAGGGATATCGCCGGCTGAGTGCGAAAGGCCTGGCGGGCGGCCGCGTGGAAACTCTTGAGTTCGGCGACCAGCACGAAGTAACGCAACTGGGCGATTTTCAGCTCGGGCAACATGGTTAGCATTCCTTATCAAAGCATTTTTTTTATTAATTTTTATTTGCTGCATATTGCTCGCATGATGAATGCCATGCAAACGGAGGCGTTCATCCATGTCACACAAGACCTACAACAACTACATCAATGGCCAGTGGTGTGAAGGCCACGCCACTTTGGGCAACTACAGCCCCTCGGACACTGGCGACCTGATCGGCCAGTACCATCAGGCCAGTGCCGAACAGGCCCGCCAGGCCATCCAGGCCGCCCGCGCCGCTCAACCCCTGTGGGCCGCCAGTGGCCTGGAAAGCCGCCAGCAAGTGCTGATGGCCATCGGCGACGAGCTGATCGCCCGCAAGGAAGAGCTCGGCGAACTGCTGTCGCGAGAAGAAGGCAAACCCTTGGTCGAAGGCATCGGCGAGGTCAACCGCAGTGGCCAGTTCTTCCATTACTACGCCGCCGAAGTGCTGCGCCAGATGGGCGAGACTGCCGCCTCGGTGCGGCCTGGGGTCGACATCGAAGTGCATCGCGAACCGGTGGGTGTGGTGGGCATCATTACCCCATGGAACTTCCCCATGGCCACCGCCGCCTGGAAAATCGCCCCGGCCTTGGCCTTCGGCAACGCCGTGGTGTTCAAGCCGGCCAACCTGGTGCCGGCCAGTGCCTGGGCGCTCACCGAGATCATCAGCCGTCAGGGCCTGCCCAGCGGCACCTTCAACCTGGTGATGGGCAGCGGTGCCGACGTCGGCGAGGCCCTGATCCAGTCCGCCGAGATCGATGCCCTGACGTTCACCGGTTCTCTGCAGACGGGCCGACGCGTAGCGGTGGCCACCGCCGGTAACCTGGTGCGCTGCCAGCTGGAAATGGGTAGCAAGAATGCCCTGGTGGTCATGGACGACGCCGACCTCGAACTGGCCGTGGAATGCGCGCTCAACGGGGCCTTCTTCGGCACCGGGCAGAAATGCACCGCGTCGTCACGGCTGATCGTCTGCGACGGCATCCACGACCGCTTCGTCGAGGCGCTGCGCCTGCGCATGCGCCAGCTCAAGGTTGGCCATGCACTGGAGGCAGGCGTACAGATCGGCCCGGTAGCTGACGCGCGCCATCTGGAACAGAACCTGGCCTACCTGCAACTGGCCCAGGCCGAAGGCGCCACCCTGATCGAAGGTGGCGAACGCCTGCAACTGGCCTCCGATGGCTACTACATGCGCCCTGCCTTGTTCATCAACAGCCGCAACGACATGCGCATCAACCGCGAGGAAGTGTTCGGCCCCATCGCCTGCGTGATCCGCGTGCGCGATTTTGAAGAGGCGCTGGCCACGCTCAACGATACCGAGTACGGCCTCACAGCCGGGATCATCACCCAGTCGCTGCGCCACGCCAGCCACTTCAAGCGCCGCGCCCAGACCGGCTGCGTGATGGTCAACCTGCCCACTGCCGGCACCGACTACCACGTGCCATTCGGGGGCCGTAAAGCCTCGAGTTTCGGCCCCCGGGAACAGGGGCAATACGCTCGCGACTTCTACACCGTGGTCAAGACCACCTACCTGCGGCCCTGAAGGAATACATGCCATGCACGACCTCTTGATGATCGACGGCCTGCAGTACTCCAACTGGAGCCAGGAAATATTCCAGCAGATGCAGGCCGGTGGCCTGAGCGCGGTGCACGCCACCATCGCCTACCACGAAAACGCCCGCGAAACCCTGTCGCGCCTGGGCGAGTGGAACCGCCGCTTCGAGACATGGCCCGAGCTGATCCGCCCGGTACGCACGGCCAGCGATATCCGCCAGGCCCACGAGGAGGGCCGGGTAGGCATCTTCTTCGGCTTCCAGAACTGCTCGCCGATCGAGGACGACATTGCCCTGGTGGAGGTTTTCCGCCAGCTCGGGGTGTTCGTCATGCAGCTGACCTACAACAACCAAAGCCTGCTGGCCAGCGGCTGCTATGAGCGCGAGGACAACGGCATCAGCCGCTTCGGTCGCCAGGTGATCGCCGAAATGAACCGCGTCGGCATGCTCATCGACATGTCTCACAGCGCCGAGCGAAGCACGCTTGAGGCCATCGAACTGTCGAGCCGACCGGTGATCATCTCCCACGCCAACCCTGCCAGCTTCCACGCCGCCAAGCGCAACAAGTCCGATGCGGTGCTACGCGGGATCGCAGAGTCGGGCGGGCTGCTGGGGTTCAGCACCTACCCGTTCCACCTCAAGGGTGCCTCGGACTGTAGCCTGGAAAGTTTCTGCGACATGGTCGCGCGCACCGCCGACCTGATGGGTGTGGAGCACATCGGCATCGGCACCGACCTGTGCCAGGCGCAACCCTTGTCCGTGCTGGAATGGATGCGCAACGGCCGCTGGAGCAAGGACAAGGACTACGGCGAAGGCTCCAGGGACAACGCCAACTGGCCGGCGCCCTTGCAGTGGTTCCGCGACAGTCGCGACTTCCGCAACATCGCCAAGGGCCTGCGCACCCGCGGCTTTTCCGAGCACGACGTGGGCAAGATCATGGGGCTGAACTGGTTGCGCCTGCTGGAGACCGCCACCACGGCAAAGGCCTGACCCCCTTGCACGGACAGCACCAAGAATAAAAACAATCGCAGGTTCCGGAGGTTTCATGAAAAACCCAACCACCTTGCAGGCTGACGGCCAGGCCATGGGCCTGCCTATGGCACGCGATATCGACTGGCCGTTGTTCCTGATCAGCGGCGGATTCCTCGGCGCCTTCCTGCTGGCGGCGCTGATCGACATCGACACCGTGTCGGCGCTGGTCAATACCCTGTTCGCCTGGTCGACAAAGGCCTTTGGCCTCTATTGGCAAGTGCTGATGCTGGCAACCTTCGCCGTCAGCCTGTTCATCGGTTTTTCCAGATGCGGGCGTGTACGCCTGGGCGGGGTCACCCAGCGCCCGGACGTCAGCACCTTCAACTGGATCGCAGTGATCATGTGCGCCCTGCTGGCAGGTGGTGGCGCCTTCTGGGCCGCTGCCGAACCCTTGATGCACTTTGCCAGCCCGCCGCCCTTCTTCGCCG
This sequence comes from Pseudomonas sp. yb_5, assembly GCF_043103865.1. Classification (NCBI taxonomy): domain Bacteria; kingdom Pseudomonadati; phylum Pseudomonadota; class Gammaproteobacteria; order Pseudomonadales; family Pseudomonadaceae; genus Pseudomonas; species Pseudomonas sp. yb_5. Next base: position 8,494 of record NZ_JBICKE010000092.1, on the reverse strand, counting down.
GCCTGCAACCGCACAGCGAAGCGGCGGCCACCGCGGCACTGGCGCAATCGTTCGTGCACTGGGGCTTCCTGGCCTGGGCTGTGCTGGGCAGCCTGCTGGCGATCGTGCTGATGCACCTGCATTACGATAAAGGCCTTCCGCTGGCGCCGCGCACCCTGCTTTACCCCCTGTTCGGCCAGCGAGCGCTCAAGGGCCCGATCGGCACCTTGGCCGACGCTGCCTCGATCATCGCGGTAGTGGCCGGCACCATCGGTCCGATCGGCTTCCTTGGCCTGCAGATCAGCAGCGCCATGCACGCCGTGTGGGGGTTGCCCAACACCATCGTCACCCAGTCGCTGACCATTGTCCTGGTTACCGCGATGTACACTGTCTCGTGCCTGGTGGGCCTCAAAGGCATCCGCTTTGTCAGCGAGATCAACGTCTGGTTGATGATCGGCCTGGCACTGTTCATGGTGGTATTCGGACCGACGCTGTTCATCCTCAGCGGTTTCCCGGCGGCCTTTGCCCTGCACGTGGAGCACTTCATCCCCCTGACGATGTTCCGCGCCGACCCCAAATGGCTGGACTGGTGGACGGTGTTCTACTGGGGCTGGTTCATCGGCTATGCGCCCATGGTGGCACTGTACGTCGCGCGGATCTCGCGGGGCCGCACCCTCCGCGAGATCATCATGACGCTTTCGATCATCGCACCGCTGGTGACCATGTTCTGGTTCACCGTGGTGGGCGGCACCGGGATCGGCCTGGAGCTGCAAACGCCAGGCAGCGTCACCGCCCATGGCGCCAAGCCTGAAGACCTGTTGCTGGGAGTGACGCAGAACCTGCCACTGGGTGGCCTTGTCAGCGCGCTATTCCTGTTCCTGAGTTTCATCTCGGTGGCCACCAATGGCGACGCCATGGCCTTCACCGTGGCGCTGGCGATGTCCAGCGACGATAAACCGAAGAAGTGGTTGCGCGGTTTCTGGGCCATCGGCATGGGCTTGGCGGCGGTAGTGCTGATCACCATTGGCGCAGGCGGAGTGACGGCCCTGCAATCCTTCATTGTCATCACCGCGGTGCCGGTGTCGCTGGTGATCCTGCCAGCGCTGTGGGATGCCGTGCGCATCGCTCGACACATGGCCCGTGAACAAGGCGTCTGAACATGATCCATCCAGGTACAACAACAATGCCCAACAGCGTGCCTGCAATACCCGCGTTGCGCCCTGCCAGCCAAGTCATGGACCTGGCCCGGCTAGGTAGCCACTTCCAGAGCCCGCTCAGCTTCGTGCGCAGCAGCATGCGGCGGATGATGCAACAGCGCTGGCAAATCCGGCGCAGCTGTTTCGACCTCGATGGCCAAGGTTTCGGCACTGCGATCTACCACATCGAAACGCCAAACGGCCATTACCACTGCGTGATCTTCTCGGCCTACCTGCCGCCGGAAAAGCGCAGCGATCGGGTCATCGCCGACCAGTGGGACGTCAGCTTCGTGCTGGTGGCCGGCGATGTCGACTCGGCACAGCTGGCCGACCTGCAACGCAACGTGCCGCTGCAGGAAGCCGGCCGCTTCGATGCACGCGTGCTGGTGTTGTCGCGGGCCAACCGTAGCTTGCGCAATTTCGACCGGTTTCTGGCGGCGCTGGCAGAAGGTCGCCAGCCCGATCCAGAGCAACTGGCTGAAGTCGGCTACCTGTATCGCACCACCGCGGTTTACGGTAACGGCAAGTTCGGCATCGCCGATTTTGGTTGCCTGCAAGATAACCCGGACTTCAACCAACCGTTCAGCGCGCAGATGTTCACCGTCTACCTGCTGCGTCACTTCAGCATCGAGCAGATCAACCACATGGCCCAGGCACTCGCCCCGCAGCGGGCAGTGCAACTGGCCCCGGCCCTTCAACGCTACCTGGGGGTCGGCAACGCGACCGGGCTGGGAATGGCCCCTTTTCTGATCAACCACCCTCAACTGGTGGAGCACTGGATCAGTACGCGGGAAACGGCCCTGGCCCTGGTGCTGGCGCAGCCGGCGGAGCCCGCCCCGTTGGCGCGCCTGCAGCAATTGCTGGCGCGCGCCCGGTTGCACCTGAGCCAGTCCAGGACCGAAGACCAGCGCCAGCATGAGCAGAACCTGCAAACCTTGGCCGAGCTTGCTTTACTGGCCACCTGGCTTGGCACGCAAGCCGACGGCGCGGGCCTTTGGCCGCGCCTGCTGGCCTGGGCGCAATTACATACGGGGGTAGGCTGCCAGGAGCTTCTGGTCAGCCTGCTGCTGGAGCTGTACCCCGAGCAGATCGCGCCACTGGCCGAGCACATGGGCGTCAACGAAGGCTGGCAGCTGGACGCCCAGATGCCCCTTGGGCAACTGCGCCAGCTCATCGAGCAGCAGTATGGCTGGGCGTTGCGCTACGACTTCAGTGCTGCCGATGCGGAGCACTTCTTCTGGTACCGCTCAGCTGAGAAAGAAGAACCACGTCTGGGCATTCGCGCAGAGGAGCCGGGGGCCGAAAAAGAAATGCAACTGGGCATTGCCCGCAATATCCAGCAGTGCCATGGCGCACTGCTGGAGCACCTGCAACTGCAGCCCCAGGCGCTGACCGCTCACTTCCTGATCGCCCAACCGATGTTCAAGGGCGCGGTACGCCGCCTGCAAGGCATGGCAAAAACGAACTACGGTGAAATCCGTGCCAATCTGCTGGCCCGGGACATGCTGCCGATTCACCTGCTGCGCTGCAAACTGGCATTTTTCGGCGCGGGGAAATTCGACCCCAAGTCAAGCCGCTGGGTGCGTATCACGCTGTTCCAGGGCGCGCCGCTGGTCAGCGACATCGGTCAGCCGTTCGCAGACGACTGGAATTTCGCAGTCATGCCGCAAAGGGAGCTTTGACCATGCGCGTATCGCTTAACGAAATACAGGTGATGTGCCGCAAGGCATTCGAGGGCATGGGCTTCGCCCCGGGCGACTGCGAGGATGCCGCCGAACTCGTGGGCTGGTTGCAACTCCAGGGGCTCGATGGCGTCGGTGCACTGGAAAAGGCGTTGCGTTATCTGCAAGCCGAAGCTGCACGGCCATACGCCTTGTGCCATGAGGATAACGCCCTGCTGGTGATCGACGCCAAGGGCCAGAGCGTGTTGCGCTGCGCCGCCACGGTGGTGGAACTGGCGGCAGCCAAGGCCATGCGCTGTGGTCAGGCCGAACTGCGCATCCGCCACTGCCACAACCGTTTGCTGTTGCTGGGCTACCTGAGCCGGGCAGCTGTGCAGGGGCTGCACGTGCAAGCCCGCTGGGAGGACGCCCGCCAATGCCACCTGGCCGATTTTACCGCCGGTATGCCGCGCCCGGATCTGAGCAGTGAAACTCGGCCCCAGGCCATTGAAGCGGCCGCGCAAGACGTAACGGTGCTGTTCACCCGGCCAGCCCAGACCGCCCAGGCAATAACCGACCCGCAGCTCACACTGCAGCAAGGTTTTACAGTCAACGAACATACCTGGCAAAGGCTCAGGCAGCTGGCCGAACACATCCTTGTCGAGAGCACCGATGCCTCACGCCGCCACGGTGCAGGCGGCGGCAGCGACGCCGACTGAACACCCTTGCCACTGAGGAAAAAACCCATGAAGCATGCAATAAAGACCGAGCTGTTCGCCTCCAGGGCGCCACTGGAATGGGCGGTCGTTGGCAACGGTACGTTGTACACTGCGCAGATCCCAATCGATACGCAGGGCCAGGTGGTTGCCGGCGGCATCGAGGCACAGGCCCGCCAGACACTGGACAACCTGCGCCACACCCTGGAAGCCGCTGGCAGCTCGCTGGATGCCGTGACCCAGGTGCTGATCTACGTGACCGACCGCCGTTATCTGGCAACTGTAAATGCCGTGTACGCCGAGTATTTCCAGGCCCCCTACCCCAACCGCGCGGCCGTAGTAGTGGCTGGCCTCGCCCGGGAAGAAATGCTGGTGGAACTGGTGGTCTACGCCTGCCTCTGACGCCCTGAAGGCGCCCGTCTCACGATATTCAGCGTTCGCCCAATCGAGTGCCGCCCGCGCGGCGCTCGATGCATGCCCCCTCCGCCCCACGTCATGCACCCGGAATATTCCCTTTTTCGCCCGCCAGGTACCGGCCTGCGCCCCATTTCGGTTCAAAAGCCGCGCCCGGATCAATAGCGCCCTTTTTTGATGCGCCGGCCCTTGCGGCCAGGCAGCTCACATCGGTTGTGCCCCTCACATTTCCCGCCCCCCAGAGCCGCCAGGCGTGTTCGGCACTTTTATTGCACACACTGATTGTGCTCAATGCACAGGCAATCTACCGAGACCGAGGTTAACGCGAGACACAGCTCCCACTTACCCCAGCAAGGCAGCACCCTGAAAGACGCAGATGAACCGCAATGAAGCTGCCGGTAACGGCGGCAAGGAGTGGGTATGTCCCGGGCTTTTTTCAATGAAATGTACGAAGCGGATGGCAATTGCCGCCCGCATTACCAGGAGTTCGCCCGCTGGCTGGCCAACACCCCGCTGGAGTTGCTGGAACAGCGCCGGCGCGAGGCCGACCTGCTGTTTCACCGCGCTGGCATCACCTTCACCCTATATGGCGACAAGCAGGATACCGAGCGCCTGATCCCTTTCGACATCATCCCGCGCAGCATCCGCGCCAGCGAGTGGCGCACGGTCGAGCGTGGCTGCATTCAACGGGTACAGGCGCTGAACCTGTTCCTGCAGGACATCTACCACAACCAGCGCATCCTCAAGGCGGGTATCATCCCGCCAGAGCAAGTGCTGGCCAACGAGGGCTACCAGATCGCCATGCAGGGCCTGGACCTGCACCGTGGGCTGTATGCACATATTGCCGGTGTCGACCTGGTACGTGACGGCGATGGCAGCTATTTCGTGCTGGAAGACAATCTGCGCACCCCCAGCGGCGTCAGCTACATGCTCGAAGACCGCAAGATGATGATGCGCCTGTTCCCCGAACTGTTTGCCGCCCAGCGTATCGCGCCCATCGACCACTACCCCAACCTGCTGCTGGACACGCTCAAAAGCGCCAGTCCACTGGACAACCCCACTGCCGTGCTGCTCACCCCTGGCCGTTTCAACAGCGCCTACTTCGAGCATGCCTTCCTGGCCCGGGAAATGGGCATCGAGCTGGTCGAAGGCGCCGACCTGTTCGTGCGTGATGAGCATGTCTACATGCGCACCACGGCCGGCCCCCAGCAGGTGGACGTGATCTATCGCCGCCTGGACGACGACTACCTCGACCCGCTGTCCTTCAACCCTGATTCGATGCTGGGCGTGCCGGGGCTGGTCTCGGTTTACCGCGCCGGCAATGTGGTGCTGGCCAACGCCGTCGGCACTGGCGTGGCCGATGACAAATCCATCTACCCCTATGTCGACGACATGATCCGCTTTTACCTGAGCGAAGAGCCCATCCTGAACAACGTGCCGACCTGGCAGTGCCGCAAGCCGGCGGACCTGTCCCATGTACTGGCCCACCTGCCCGAACTGGTGGTCAAGGAAACCCAGGGCTCCGGCGGCTATGGCATGTTGGTCGGGCCTGCTTCGACCAAAGCCCAGATCGAGGACTTCCGCGCGCGCATCAAAGCCCGCCCGCACGCCTATATCGCTCAACCGACGCTGTGCCTGTCAACCTGCCCGACTTTCGTCGACAGCGGCATCGCACCGCGTCACATCGACCTGCGCCCGTTCGTGCTGTCGGGCAGTGAAACCCGCCTGGTGCCCGGTGGCCTGACGCGCGTGGCGCTCAAGGAAGGCTCGCTGGTGGTCAACTCGTCGCAAGGCGGCGGTACCAAGGACACCTGGGTGGTGGAGGACTGAGCCATGCTTTCGCGAACCGCTTCCGACCTGTACTGGATGTCCCGTTACCTGGAACGTGCAGAAAACCTCGCGCGCATGCTCGAGGTCAGCTATTCGCTATCGCTGATGCCCCAGGCCGGGCGCAGCGACGGCCATACCGAACTGGCAATGTCGCTGATGGCCTCGGGCATGCTGGACGACTACCTGCGTCGGCACAATGAACTCGACACCGAGCGCATGCTGCACTTCTTCGCCCTCGACGCCACCAACCCCAGCAGCATCTATTGCTGCCTGCAGGCCGCCAGGACCAATGCCCATGCAGTGCGCGGCCGTATCACCGCCGACATGTGGGAGAACATCAACGCCACCTGGATCGAAATGCGCAACATCGCCAGCAATGGCCTGGGTCGCTATGGCATCAGCCAGTTCTGCGACTGGGTCAAGGAACGATCGCACCTGTTCCGCGGCGCGACCTCCGGCACCATCATGCGCAACGATGCCTACAGCTTCATCCGCCTGGGGACCTTCCTGGAGCGGGCGGACAACACCCTGCGCCTGCTCGATGCGCGCTACGAAATGTTCGGCGAGGCCTCCGAAGAGGTCAGCGACGACTCCGCCCGCGGCTATTACCAGTGGAGCGCCCTGCTGCGCGCGCTGACCTCGTACGAGGCCTTCAACGAGCTCTATCGCGCCGCGCCCAGCGCCCGGCCGGTTTCCGAGCTGCTGCTGTTGCGGGTGGACGTGCCGCGCTCGCTGCATGCCTGCATCGAGGAACTGGACCTGATCCTGGCGGGCCTGCCGGGCAGTACCGGGCGTGCCGCCCAGCGCATGGCCGCCGAACTGAATGCGCGCCTGCGCTACACCGCAATCGACGAAATCCTCGATGCCGGGTTGCACCCCTGGCTGAGCGACTTCATTGGCCGCATCAACCAACTGGGCCAGGCCGTCCATCACTCCTACCTGGAGGTTGTATGAAACTGTCCATTCGCCACGACACGACCTATAGCTACGCCAGCGACGTGTGCAACAGTATCCAGTTCCTGCGCCTGACCCCGCGCAGCAGCGAACGCCAGCGTATCAATCAATGGCAACTGGACCTGCCCTGCAAGGTAAAGGGCCAGATCGACCCTTACGGCAACATCCTGCATGTGCTGACACTGGACAAACCCCATGGCCACCTGGCGCTTACCGCACACGGCCAGGTCGAGATCGACCCGGATTGCGAACACGAAACCGAGAGCCAGTCGCCCCTGCCGTTCCTGCGCGGCAGCCACCTGACGCAGGCCGACGACACCCTGACTGCTTTCGCCGCCCGGCAATGCGGCAGTCACCGCGACCGGGCAGCACTGATCGGGCTGATGCAAGGCCTGGCCGAGCACATGCCCTACAGCCCTGGTGCCACATCGGTGGGCACCACGGCCATCGAAGCCTTCCGCGGTGGCGCAGGTGTGTGTCAGGACCACACGCACGCCTTCCTGGCCTGCGCACGCAGCCTGGGAGTGCCGGCACGCTATGTGTCCGGCTACCTGTGTACCGAAGACGAACAACACCTGGCCAGCCACGCCTGGGCCGAAGCCTGGGTCGACGATGCCTGGTACAGCTTCGACATTACCAACCGCCTGACCCGGCCAGAGCGTCACCTGAAGCTGGCGGTGGGCCTGGACTATCTCGATGCCTGTCCGGTCAGGGGCGTACGCCGCGGCGGCGGCGCCGAATCGATGCAGGCCAGCGTCCACGTGCATCGCCAGTGACAGGATGGCTTCAGACCGGTCTTGCCGCGCGAGTGCGGCAAGACCCTTTCACACGCAACGCAAGGGAAACCGCATGACTTACTGTGTCGCCATGCACCTGGAGGACGGGCTTGTCTTCATCAGCGACTCACGCACCAACGCCGGTATCGACCAGATCTCCACGTTTACCAAGTTGTTCGTCTTCAGCGTCCCGGGCGAGCGGCTGATCGTGCTGCAGACCGCCGGCAATCTGGCGACCTCGCAGTCGGTGATCAACCTGCTGCAGCAACGCACCCAGGGCAACGGCCCCCACCTGCTGAACGTTGCCACGCTCTACGATGCAACGGTGCTGGTCGCCGACACCCTGCGCGAGGTGGTCAAAAGAGACCGCAGCAAGCTCACGGCCGATATCGACCTCAGCAGTTCATTCATCGTCGGCGGCCAGATAGCCGGCGGCCCCATGGCCATCTACAACGTGTATGCACAAGGCAATTTCTTCCAGGCCACACCGGACACCCCGTTTCTGCAGCTGGGTGAAAGCAAGTACGGCAGGCCAATACTCGACCGCAACCTGGATTACCGCACGCCGCTCGATGAAGCGCTGCGCTGCGGCCTGATTTCGTTCGACTCCACCATCCGCAGCAACCTGTCGGTGGGTATGCCGCTGGACTTGCTGGTGTACCGCAATAACAGCCTGGAAAACATGACGCGCAAGCGCATTACCAGCGACGATGCCTATTACCAGCAGATTCGCAGGCAATGGAGCGACGGCTTGAAAACCCTGCTGGCCGAACTGCCAGCGCCGTCTTATGGCTGAACAAGCAAACGGTTCAGATCCTTTGCTGCCAGTGCCGGCCTGTTCGCGGGCTTGCCCGCTCCCACAGATACTGCGCAAGCCTTGAAGCCTGTGATGTCCTGTGGGAGATCACCCAGCCCTTCCGGGCTGCGCTGTCGCGCAGCAAACATGAGATGTACGGCTTCAGATCCGC
>NZ_JBICKE010000091.1:0-17504 GCF_043103865.1 Pseudomonas sp. yb_5 | reverse complement strand
GGTTGGGCACAGGCCGTTGTAGGAGCGGGTTTACCCGCGAAAGGGCCGGCCCTGCTGGCCAATCTCCACCCGTCGTTCACCGTTTCCATCGCCACCGTATTCGCGGGTAAACCCGCAGGTCTTGATCAGAGCAACGACAATGGGTAGTTGAAGATCAACCGGTTCTCATCGAACTCGTTATTGCTGTAATCCCGGCGAATCGACGCGTTACGCCATTTCACGCTCAAATCCTTGAACGCCCCGCTCTGAACCACATACGCAAGCTCCGTTTCACGCACCCACTCCTTGCCATCGCTCACGCCCCCGCTGTGCACATCGCGCCCGCTGATGTAGCGGTTCATCAGGGTCAATCCCGGTACCCCGACGGTGACGAAGTTGAAATCATGGCGCACCTGCCACGAACGCTCGTTGGCATTGTCGAAGCTGGAGTTGTAGCTGTCGTTGGCCAAGGTCCCGCCACTGGTGCCGTTCACCCGCATCCAGGTATCACCATCGACTTTCTGCAGCCCTACCCAGAAGGTGCTGCCGCCGTACTTGGCCGAGAACATCCCCGAGTAGGTCTTGTTGTCCAGCTGCCCGGCGCGCTCGGAGCCGTCCTCGTCGCCATGGAAGTAGCCCAGGTTCGCCCCCAGGGTCCAGTCACCCACCGGCTGGCTGTGGCTCAGTTGCAGGTATTGCTGCTGGTACACGTCCTTCAGCACCGCATTCCAAAGCCCCACCAGCGTGCGGTCCTGGTTGAACTTGTACTCGCCGCCGACGAAGTTGAAACGGTCCGACACGCCGCCGCCGTAGCTCATGTCTTCCATGCTCGCGTCGTTACGCGGGCTGTTGCCGCGGAACTGGCCGCCGTACAGGGTCAGCCCGGCGATTTCGTTGGAGGTCACCTGCCCGCCACGAAATGTTTGCGGCAACGAACGCCCGTCGTCCGAACGCAGAATCGGCAGCACCGGCATCCATTCACCGATCTTCAGTTCGGTCTTGGAAATACGTGCCTTGCCCGCCACCGCCAGGCGCCCGTAGTCGTCTGCCGGCTTGCCATCGTCATGGCGTGGCAGCAACGCCGTACCATAAGTGCCGCCACCACCGTCGAGCTTGACCGACCACATCCCCAGCACATCAACGCCAAAGCCGATGGGCCCTTCGGTGAACCCCGAGCGGGCATCGAGAATGAAGCTTTGCGTCCACTCCTCGGCCTTGCTTTGCGGGTTGCTGGGGTTGGTGAAGTTGCGGTTGATGTAGAAGTTGCGCAACCCGAGGGTGGCCTTGCTGTCTTCGACAAATCCCGCAGCCAGGCTGGTGCCCGGCAGGCCGGCGATAACCCCGGCGCCAAGCAGGGCGAAGGGCAGGGCGAAGGGCAGGGTGTGGCAGATTTTCATTATTGTTGTGCTCCCTAAGGGTGTGGCAGCCCGTCCACCGGGCACGCGCAAGCGGCCTGCGGCAGGGGCGGGTAGATAACGGGCCGGTCAGGGCCAGGGGTGAATGCGCGGTAACCGGGCGCTACGTACTGGCTGGTGTACGCGAGCTGGCCGGGGGAAGAGGGGTGTGCAACAGGCGTGGGTGCAGCGGGATGGGTGTCGACATGGGTTCGTCCACGAATTGTTGTTTTTGTTATGTGTTGTCGTACAACTGTGGGCGATTATTAGCAAGGGGGAGGTGGGCTGTCAACGGCTGATCGCAGAGCAAATAGGGTACTAGACGCCAAAAACTGAGCGGCAGAGGCTCTACCCTGAACGCGCTGCAGACATACTACAACTGCCTTGCACCATGCCACGCACGTACACGATCTACTGGTAGGAGCGGGCTTGCCCGCGAACACGGGTAAAGCCCGTGCCATCCACCCCATTGGTTGCCTCGCACCGCAAACCGGGGACAGGGTTACAAATCAAATCGTAACAGCGGTGGCCCCATCCCCGAGCCTGCGCTATCTTTAGATCTGGCCTCGCCCTTGACCACTTAGACTGGCATGTCCAGTCCCGGCATCCTTGCTGGTGCCGTACCCCTCCTGTCGGCAGGGGCGAGGCCTCTTCATTTGAAGGGAATGGCGCTGTGGTCACTTCCGGCAGACAAACTGCCATTGCAGAGTCCCCACGATCAGTGCAGTGTAATGACAATCGTCTTTACATGAGGGCTATGTCATGGCTTCTATCAATATCCGCGTCGACGATGATCTCAAAGCCCGCGCCTACAAAGAGCTCGATCGCCTCGGTGTCACCCCCTCCGAACTCATGCGCCAGGCTCTGCAATATGTAGCGGAGCGGGGCAAGCTACCCTTCCGGCCGGTCCTGATGACCGAGGAAGATGAAGACCTCATTGCTACCATACAAGAGGGGCTTGCTTCTCCGCAGCGCGTGAGGGTACAGCTGGGTGACCTATAGTCTCGACTTCGATGCCCGCGCATTGAAAGAGTGGAAGAAGCTGGTCGATACCGTGCGTCAGCAGTTCAAGAAGAAACTGGCAGAGGTCCTGCTGAAACCTCGAATCGAGGCAAACCGCCTTCACTCGCTGCCAGATTGCTAAAAAATAAAGCTTCGCAGCAGTGGGTACAGGCTGGTCTATCAGGTCATCGACCAAGAGATCGTGGTTTTTGTCGTCGCTGTCGATCGCCGTGAGCGGGACCAAGCTTACAAAAAGGCTGCTGAGCGACTTGAGTAGGCCTATAGGGTTTGGCAGCCTCAGGCCGAAATCTCAAGGTAAAACACCGCTTCAAAGCTAGAGCTGTGCTTCGGTGGGAGCGGGCTTGCCCGCGAAGAGGCCAGCACAGGCAATAAATGGCCCCCTGTTCACATGGGCCTTCGCAGGGGCGGTCTTTTATAGGATTAAGAAATCAATCTTCGTAACTGACGTCAGGACTCTTGGGGAAAATCATAAAAAAAGGCTGCCAATCGGCAGCCTTCTCGATGCTCAGCCCGGACGATCAGTCCCAGCTCAACGCACCACCCGTCTGATACTCAATCACACGCGTCTCAAAGAAGTTCTTCTCCTTCTTCAAGTCCATGATCTCGCTCATCCATGGGAACGGGTTGGTAGTCCCTGGATACTCTTCCTTCAGGCCGATCTGTGTCAGGCGACGGTTGGCAATGAACTTGAGGTAGTCCTCCATCATCGCCGCGTTCATGCCCAGCACGCCGCGTGGCATGGTGTCACGGGCGTATTCGATCTCCAGTTGGGTCCCTTGCAGGATCATCTGGGTCGCTTCTTCCTTCATCGCCGCATCCCACAGGTGCGGGTTTTCGATCTTGATCTGGTTGATCACGTCGATACCGAAGTTCAGGTGCATCGACTCGTCACGCAGGATGTACTGGAACTGCTCGGCCACGCCGGTCATCTTGTTGCGGCGGCCCATGGACAGGATCTGGGTGAAGCCGCAGTAGAAGAAGATGCCTTCCAGGACGCAGTAGTAGGCGATCAGGTTGCGCAGCAGCTCTTTGTCGGTTTCGACGGTGCCGGTGTTGAATTCCGGGTCGGAGATGGCGCGGGTGTACTTCAGGCCCCAGGCGGCTTTTTTAGCGACCGACGGGATCTCGTGGTACATGTTGAAGATCTCGCCTTCATCCATGCCCAGTGACTCGATGCAGTACTGGTAGGCGTGGGTGTGGATCGCCTCTTCGAAGGCCTGGCGCAGGATGTACTGGCGGCACTCCGGGTTGGTGATCAGGCGGTACACGGCCAGGGCCAGGTTGTTGGCAACCAGCGAGTCGGCGGTGGAGAAGAAGCCGAGGTTGCGCATGACGATGCGGCGCTCGTCTTCGGTCAGGCCGTCCTGGCTCTTCCACAGGGCGATGTCGGCGGTCATGTTGACCTCTTGCGGCATCCAGTGGTTGGCGCAGCCGTCCAGGTACTTCTGCCAGGCCCAGTCGTACTTGAACGGCACCAGCTGGTTGAGGTCGGCGCGGCAGTTGATCATGCGCTTTTCATCGACTGCAACGCGGGCCGAGGAGCCTTCCAGCTCGGCCAGGCCTTCGGCAACGTCGAGGGCGTCGAGGGCAGCCTTGGCACGTTTGACGGCTTCGGAGTCAGAAGCGGTGGCCGCACGGGCCTCCAGGGCGGCGGCACCACCGGCGCTGTCGAGCTTGTCGAGGGTGGCGGTGGCAGCGGCCTGCGCAGGGGTGTTGCCTTTGGCGGCTACTTCGCCGTCTTCTTTGTCGAATTCGTCCCAGCTCAGCATGGTTTGGCTCCTGCTTGAGGGTCGCCCAGAGGCAACCGGTTGGATTTTAAGAATGTGATGCCTGACGCAAGGCCGTAATGGCGAATGGGCAGCTCGAGAGGCTGACTCTCGTTTACATCTGAATGTGTTCTGGCTTGTACCTGGCCAGGCCTCTGGGAGGGGCCAGGACAATTGAATAGGTGCTCTTTTCAGAGGGCGCAAAGTATACCGGAAATCACCTTCGATCGGGGGGCGCGTGTTGCCGGCGAGGGTAACTTTTTCGACCGGTTTGGCATGCGTCGGTTCACGAAACAGGTGGCTTCTTCTACGGGGGGAGAGTGTAGCGCCAACCTATATGTTGTGCCAGTTTAAATTTTAAGGCACATCATATGGTGTTTTGATGAGGGCTGCGTTGTCGGAACCGGCCTCACCGCGGGCTTGCCGGCGATGAGGCCAGCTACCACTAGCTGCGGTGGGTGTGCAGCGTTTCGACAATGTGTGTCTTGGGGTGCTTGCGTGCCTGTTCGACCGAGGTGAAACGGCCGGTTTCGGCGTTGCGGCCAATCTTGCGAGTTGCCACTTTCTTCCGCGCCATGGGTGTGCGTCCTGTTTTGAGAGGTCCTGTTCTTTTACCGAGCTGCGTGAACAGTGGGCAAAGGGCAAGGTTTCTCCGAGGCGCGGATACAAAAATGCCGCGCGGGGCACCCGTAGGCACCCCGCACGGCATTCAGGCCTTACTGGCAGGCTTCGCAGTCAGGCTCGTCGATCGCGCAGGCCTTTGGCACTGGCGCAGGGCCGGCTGCCTGGACCGGGGCGCTGTCGCCACCGCTGGAAACGGCGTTGAGCTTGCCGGTGTTGATGGTCGACTTCTCGGTGCTGGTCGCGGCCAGGGCACGGAGGTAGTAGGTGGTTTTCAGGCCACGGTACCAGGCCATGCGGTAGGTCACGTCCAGCTTCTTGCCCGATGCACCGGCGATGTACAGGTTCAGCGACTGCGCTTGGTCGATCCACTTCTGGCGACGGGAAGCCGCATCGACAATCCACTTGGTCTCGACTTCGAACGCAGTGGCGTACAGGTCTTTCAGCTCTTGCGGGATACGCTCGATCTGCTGTACCGAACCGTCGTAGTACTTCAGGTCGTTGATCATGACCGAGTCCCACAGGTCGCGAGCCTTGAGGTCGCGAACCAGGTACGGGTTGATCACGGTGAATTCGCCCGACAGGTTCGACTTCACGTACAGGTTCTGGTAGGTAGGCTCGATCGACTGCGACACGCCGGTGATGTTGGCGATGGTCGCGGTTGGCGCGATGGCCATGATGTTCGAGTTACGAATACCTTTCTGTACGCGGGCACGTACCGGCGCCCAGTCCAGGGTTTCTTCCAGGTTGACGTCGATGTACTTCTGGCCACGGGCCTCGATCAGGATCTGTTGCGAATCCAGCGGCAGAATGCCCTTGGACCACAGCGAACCCTGGAAGGTCTCGTAGGCGCCGCGTTCATCGGCCAGGTCGCAGGAAGCCTGGATGGCGTAGTAGCTGACCGCTTCCATCGACTTATCGGCAAACTCGACGGCAGCATCGGAGCCGTAAGGAATGTGCTGCAGGTACAGCGCATCCTGGAAGCCCATGATGCCCAGGCCGACCGGACGGTGCTTGAAGTTCGAGTTACGCGCTTGCGGCACCGAGTAGTAGTTGATGTCGATCACGTTGTCGAGCATGCGCACGGCGGTGTTCACGGTGCGTTGCAGCTTGGCGGTGTCCAGCTTGCCGTCGACGATGTGGTTCGGCAGGTTGATCGAGCCCAGGTTGCAGACCGCGATCTCGTCCTTGTTGGTGTTCAGGGTGATTTCGGTGCACAGGTTCGAGCTGTGGACCACGCCCACGTGTTGCTGCGGCGAACGCAGGTTGCACGGGTCTTTGAAGGTCAGCCATGGGTGGCCGGTCTCGAACAGCATCGACAGCATCTTGCGCCACAGGTCTTTGGCCTGGACGGTCTTGAACACCTTGATCTTGTTGTACTCGGTCAGGGCTTCGTAGTACTCGTAGCGCTCTTCGAAGGCCTTGCCGGTCAGGTCGTGCAGGTCTGGCACTTCCGAAGGCGAGAACAGGGTCCACTTGCCGTCATCGAAGACACGCTTCATGAACAGGTCAGGAATCCAGTTGGCGGTGTTCATGTCGTGGGTACGACGGCGGTCATCACCGGTGTTCTTGCGCAGCTCGATGAACTCTTCGATGTCCAGGTGCCAGGTTTCCAGGTACGCACACACGGCGCCTTTGCGCTTGCCGCCCTGGTTGACCGCAACGGCGGTGTCGTTGACCACTTTCAGGAACGGTACGACGCCCTGGGATTTGCCGTTGGTGCCCTTGATGTACGAGCCCAGTGCGCGCACAGGGGTCCAGTCGTTGCCCAGGCCACCGGCGAATTTCGACAGCATGGCGTTGTCGTGGATCGCGTGGTAGATGCCCGACAGGTCGTCCGGCACGGTGGTCAGGTAGCAGCTGGACAGCTGCGGGCGCAGGGTGCCGGCGTTGAACAGGGTCGGGGTCGAGGCCATGTAGTCGAACGACGACAACAGGTTGTAGAACTCGATCGCACGGGCTTCCTTGTCTTTTTCTTCCAGCGCCAGGCCCATGGCCACGCGCATGAAGAACACCTGCGGCAGCTCGAAGCGCACGCCATCCTTGTGGATGAAGTAGCGGTCGTACAGGGTCTGCAGGCCCAGGTAGGTGAACTGCTGGTCGCGCTCGTGGTTGATCGCCTTGCCCAGTTTTTCCAGGTCGAAGTCGGCCATGGCCGGGTTCAGCAGCTCGAACTCGATGCCTTTGGCGACATAGGCCGGCAGGGCCTTGGCGTACAGGTCAGCCATCTCGTGGTGGGTGGCGCTGTCGGCTACATTCAGGAAGCCCAGGCCTTCGGCGCGCAGGGTATCCATCAGCAGGCGGGCGGTAACGAACGAGTAGTTCGGCTCGCGCTCCACCAGGGTACGGGCGGTCATCACCAGGGCGGTGTTGACGTCCTTGATGGCCACGCCGTCGTACAGGTTCTTCAGGGTTTCGCGCTGGATCAGGTCGCCATCGACTTCGGCCAGGCCTTCGCAGGCTTCGCTGATGATGGTGTTCAGGCGGGCCATGTCGAGCGGCGCCAGGCTGCCGTCAGCCAGGGTGATGCGGATGCTCGGGTGCGGTTCGACCACGGCGTCGGTGTTGGCGCGGGTGGCACGCTCCTTGGCGCGCTGGTCACGGTAGATCACGTAGTCGCGGGCGACTTTCTGCTCGCCGGCGCGCATCAGGGCCAGTTCGACCTGGTCCTGGATTTCTTCGATGTGGATGGTGCCACCCGATGGCATGCGACGCTTGAACGTGGCGGTAACCTGCTCGGTCAGGCGCGCGACGGTGTCGTGGATGCGCGACGAAGCGGCGGCGGTACCGCCTTCAACTGCGAGGAACGCCTTGGTGATGGCCACGGTGATCTTGTCGTCGGTGTAAGGGACGACAGTGCCGTTGCGCTTGATCACGCGCAGTTGGCCAGGGGCGGTGGCAGCCAGATCCTGGTTGGAATCGGCGGCCTGCGGCACCTTGGCCTGCGGGTTCTCGCGAGTTGTGTCGGTTTGCATGGGTGGGTGTCTCCACAATTTCTATATTGTTCAGGCGCCTTATGGGCGCCCACCGTTCCGTCCACTTGCTCGATGGCCCAGCGGGGATGCGCAAAGCATGCGCATCCGCCCGCACGGGCGTACCGACTTCGGGACAGACTCAGGAATAAGGGGCAATGGCTTGCCGCTCCCTGGCCGAAGTCAAAGGTTCTGGGCAGGGCCCAAAATCTGTTGCTGATGGATGCCAGGCCTGGCCTGCAACACCCATGCCCGAACAAGGCCCTGGAAGGGCTTGCCTCGGTCGCCTCCGCAGGAGCGGTTTGGCTGCTGAAATCACCTCAAGTTCCGCCCGGAAAATCGCTTGATCTTGCGGGTTGACTTTTGTGTGTGATTTTGCACGAAACCCTATATCTAGTGGTTCACTGCGATCGGGATACAAGATAATGCGGTATTGGGGGCTTTGCAAGGCGAGTGCCTGTGGATAACGTGTGCGTACTTTGTGAGTGAATGGTGGGTATTCGCTGTAGGCCTTGTGCCAAGTGGTTTGCAGTATTTTTCTGCAAGGTGACGC
Organism: Pseudomonas sp. yb_5; assembly: GCF_043103865.1. Lineage (NCBI taxonomy): Bacteria > Pseudomonadati > Pseudomonadota > Gammaproteobacteria > Pseudomonadales > Pseudomonadaceae > Pseudomonas > Pseudomonas sp. yb_5. The sequence goes on along the minus strand of NZ_JBICKE010000091.1, from coordinate 9,196 downwards.
CCTTGGGCAGTTTTTTTCGGGCGCGAACCCTATCACAAAAAACGGTTCAGTCGAGGGGGCGGTGGGGGCATGTCTGAAGATCCTGGTTCCCCCGCGCGCGGTCGCCTGTAGGAGCGGGTTTACCCGCGAAAGGGCCGAGCCTGCTGGCCAATCTCCACCTGCCGTTCACCGTTGCCGCCGCCACCGTATTCGCGGGTAAACCCGCTCCTACACATTGATCGGTGGTGGGCACACATCGGGGGGTGGACCCAGGCCGTTGTAGCGAGCGTCGCTCGCGATGCGCCGCGCGGGTGGCGCTCGATCTCGCAGGCCCCACCCATCTACAGTCATACTCTCAGCTGCCCTGACACGATCCCAAGAACAAACAAGGCCAAAGTCATGGACCAAACCCTACCCCGCATCCTCATTGTCGAAGACGACCAGCGCCTGGCCGAGCTGACCGCCGAGTACCTGCAGGCCAACGGCTTCGAGGTCAGCGTGGAGGGTGATGGTGCCCGCGCCGCCCGGCGCATCATCGACAGCCAGCCCGACCTGGTCATCCTCGACCTGATGCTGCCCGGCGAGGACGGCCTGAGCATCTGCCGCCGGGTGCGCAGCCAGTATCAGGGGCCGATCCTCATGCTCACCGCGCGCAGCGATGAACTCGACCAGGTTCAGGGCCTGGACCTGGGCGCCGACGACTACGTCTGCAAACCCGTACGCCCACGCCTGCTGCTGGCACGTATCCAGGCCCTGTTGCGCCGCAGCGAAACCGTGGACAGCAAGCGCCAGGACCTGGCCTTCGGTGCGCTGCGTATCGACAACCGCCTGCGCGAGGCGCACCTGGGCGAGCAGTTGATCGAGCTGACCGGCGCCGAATTCGACCTGCTCTGGCTGTTGGCCAGCAACGCTGGCCGGGTGCTGTCCCGTGAACAGATCTTCACCGCACTGCGTGGCGTGGGCTACGACGGCCAGGACCGCTCCATCGACATCCGCATCTCGAAAATCCGCCCCAAGATCGGCGATGACCCGCTTCAGCCGCGGTTGATCAAGACCCTGCGCAGTAAAGGCTACCTGTTCGTCGGCGAGGCGCCATGAACAATTCGATCTTTCTGCGCATCTACGGCGGCATGCTGGCCGTGCTGGTGCTGGTGGCCCTGCTTGGCGTGCTCAGCCTGCACCTGGTCAATGAAGTGCGCGCTGCCCAGCACCGCGAGGGTCTGGCCCAAGGCACCTTCAGCCTGATGGCCGACAACCTGGCAGTGCAGAATGAAACCCAACGCAAGCGTTCGCTGCTGATCTGGGAGCGCCTGCTTGGCGTGCCGTTGGCGCTGCAGCCGATGAGCGCACGCAGCCTTGACGGCGGCCAGCGGGCGCGCCTGTACCGTGGCCTGGTGGTGGTCGAGAGGATTGGCCCGCATGCGGCGCAAGTGCTGCGCAAGGTGGGCCAGGAAGACCTGATGCTGGTCGCGCAGATCAAACAGATCAGCGAGCAGCTGGCGCGGGCCACCCTCTATTTACTGGCCGACGAGCTGGTGCGCTACCCGGTAACCGAACAGCAGCAGCGCCTGGCACAGATCAAGCAGGAAAAAGGCTTCGGCTTTGGCGTCGCCTTGCAACGTATTGAACGGGTCGGCCTGGACGATGACCAGCGGCGCCGGGTGGAGGAGGGTGACACGGTGATGGCGCTGGGCAAGGATGGTGACTCGATCCGTGTGTTCGCCGGGCTGACAGGCTCGCCATGGGTACTGGAAATCGGCCCGCTGTACCAGCTCAACCCTTATCCGCCGCAGTTGCTGATCCTGATTGCCTTCCTGGGGCTGTGCCTGATCGGCCTGGTGGTCTACCTGCTGGTGCGTCAGCTGGAACGTCGTGTGTCGGGCCTGGAGATTGCTGCCACGCGCATCGCCCAGGGCAGTCTGGACACCCGTGTACCGGCCGGCGACGCCGACTCGGTAGGGCGCCTGGCTGCTGCCTTCAATGGCATGGCCGAGCACCTGCAGCGTTCGCTGACCATGCAGCGCGAGCTGGTGCGAGCGGTGTCCCACGAGCTGCGCACGCCGGTGGCGCGCCTGCGCTTTGGCCTGGAGATGATCGAAAGCGCCACGAATGAACAGATGCGTGCAAAGCACCTGGCGGGCATGGACGGGGATATCCAGGACCTCGACAAGCTGGTCGACGAGATGCTGACCTACGCCCGCCTGGAGCAGGGCGCACCGGCCTTGAAGTTTCAGCGGGTCGATCTGGATGCCTTGCTCGATCGAGTGATCGAAGAGCTGGCACCTTTACGTGCCGAGGTGCGGGTGGTGCGCGGCGACTGCCAGGGCGCGGATACCGAAGGCGCCTGGGTCGAGGCCGAGCCGCGCTACTTGCACCGGGCCCTGCAGAACCTTGTCGGCAATGCCATGCGCTATGCCGAGTCCGAGGTACGCCTTAGCTTTCAGTTGGGGCAGCAACGCTGCCGCATCGATGTGGAAGATGACGGACCCGGGATACCCGAGGGTGTCTGGGACCGCATTTTCACACCGTTCACCCGCCTCGATGACAGCCGTACCCGTGCTTCGGGCGGGCATGGCCTGGGTTTGTCGATCGTACGGCGGATCATCTACTGGCACGCGGGTCGGGCTACGGTGGGGCGCAGTGCCGCGTTGGGTGGAGCCTGCTTCAGCCTGACCTGGCCGCGGCAGCAGGCACCGCTGTAAAGGTCAGGCGCTGACTAGACTCAGCAGGTGGCCGTCCTGCAGGCAGAACTGGCCTTGCAGCTCTGCGCCTTGCTGCCACTGCGGTGACAGGTCGGTGAGCAGGCGCAAGCGCGCCAGCCCTTCCGCGGACCAGTCGAGTACTTCTGCGTGTTCGAAGTAGAAGCGTTGGCGAGTCAGTGGGTACAGGGTCTTGAACAAGCTTTCCTTCAGCGAGAACGTCAGGGTGACCGTAAGCCCAAGCTGGCGGCGGTCCAGGCGCTCCAGTTCTGCCGGGGTGAGGATTTCGCCCATCAGCCGCTCGGCGCGCTCGTCATCCAGCAGGGTTTCCTGATCCAGCCCCAGGCCTTGGCAACTGCCCTCGGCGGCGACCACGGCGGCGGCCCAGCCCTTGCCGTGTGTGATCGAGCCATGAATACCGGCGGGCCAGATGGGCGAGCGGTCTTCGTGGGTGCCGGGCACGTAGTCGCGGCCGTCCAGGTGCTGCAGCGCGGCACGGGCACATACGCGACCGGCCAGGTACTCGGCCTGGCGCTTGGCGACCGAGCGCTGCAGGCTGGCGCTGGGCACGATACCGGCGCGCTGGAAGTCGTCGGCGGCCAAGTGGGCAGGGTCGAAGGCGCAACTGACGAGCACCGCGCCGGGCAATGGGTGGGGCAGGGGCCAGTGGTGCTGGAGCGGGGCGCAGCAGGCGGGAAGTGTGTTCATGGCGGCTATTGTGCCAGCTGTGCAGGCGCTAAGGGAGGTGGCGTGGCAGGATGACTTACCGCAGCCATGAAAACATGGCGCAGATCACAGCGTGATCCTTGTGGGAGCGGGTTTACCCACGAAGAATACACCGCGGTGGATGGCACGGGCTTCGCCCGTGTTCGCGGGCAAGCCCGCTCCCACACAGATCGCGCCAGCTTTTAGAAATTGAGCAAGACAGTTGCTGCTACAACGATTGCACAATCTTTTATTTGAACACCTTCTTGAAGAACGCCTGCATATCCGCCCAGGAACGCTCGTCCGCTGCCTTGTTATAGCCAATGTCCGGCCCCCCATGCTCACCATGGCTCAGCCGATCAGCATCGGGGTTGGTGAAGCCGTGCTTGGCCCCTTCAATGTTGACGAACTGGTAGTTGACCTTGGCCGCATCCATTTCCGCCTTGAACGCGTCCACCTGCTGTTGGGTGACCATGCTGTCCGCAGCGCCATGTTCAACCAGGATGTCCGCGCGCACTACGCCAGGCTTGGCCGGCGTTTTGGTGGACAACGCGCCATGGAAACTCACCACGCCGTCCAGTTTCTCTCCACGACGTGCGGCATCGAGCACCACCTTACCGCCAAAACAGTAGCCGACAGCGCCCAGTTGATGCTTGTTCACATTCGGCTGCTTTTTCAACAGGTCCAGGCCCGCGTCGAAGCGCGCTGCGGCTGCGGCCGGGTCCTTCATCGCTTCGGCCATGAATGCCTGGGCATCCTGCGGGTGCTCGGTGTGCTTGCCATCGCCATACATGTCGATGGCCAGCGCTTTGTAGCCCAGGGCGGCAAGATCTCTCGCGCGGCGCTTGGCATAGTCGTTCAGGCCCCACCATTCATGCACCACAACGATGCCTGGGCGTTTGCCGTCCAGCGCATCATCGTAGGCGTAGTAGCCGACGAGGCGGTTGCCATCGTCGTCCTGATAAGGAATCTCACGGGTCACTACCGCCGCTTGGGCGAGGGCGGCGCTGCACATCAGGGTCAGGGCCAGCAGGGCTCGCATGTTCACTACTCCTTGTTTTGCTGTCGGTTCGTTCAGCCGGGGTTCAGCCAGGGTTCAGTCGCGGTTCAGGGTGCCCTGATTACTCTAGCTTCCAGACCGAAACAGCGCACCCAACTGGAGTATCCAGCCATGAAAACCTTCAATACCCTGCTTGCCGCCATGGCCGTCTGTGCCGCTGGCATCACCACCGCCCAGGCCGCGGACGACAACTTCGCCAGCCTCACCTACGGCCAGACCAGCGACAAAGTCCGCAAGTCCGGCCTGCTGCAACGCAACACCGACCACCTCAATGCCGACGGTATTATCGGCAAGGACGATACCTGGGGTGTGCGTCTGGGCAAGATCAACGACCAGGGCCGCTACTACATGACCTATGACAATGTCTCGGGCGACCACAGCGGCCTGAAGTTGCGCCAGGAAAACCTGCTGGGCAGCTACGATTTGTTCCTGCCGGTGGGCGATACCACCAAGCTGTTCGGTGGGGGCAGCCTGGGTGTGACCAAGCTCACCCAGGACTCGCCCGGTGCCAGCCGGGATACTGACTACGGTTATGCCTACGGTCTGCAGGCCGGTGTGATCCAGGACATCACCGACAAGGCCTCGGTCGAACTGGGCTACCGTTACCTGCGCACCAATGCCGCGACCGAGGTGGGCGCACATGGCGGGCCGAAGGACGGCACCCTGCGTCTGACCAGCAGCGCCCAGACCTACCTGGCTGCTTCATACAAGTTCTGACGGACGAGCCGCGTTATCCTGTACTGGCCTCTTCGCGGGCGCGCCCGCTCCCACAGGTGCTGCGCAAACCTCAGAAACCGTGCAGTGCCTTTGGCATCACAGGTACTGCGCAAACCTCAGAAACCGTGCAGTGCCTTTGGCTTCACAGGTACTGCACAAGTTTCAGAAACTGTGCGATTGCTGTGGGAGCGGGCGTGCCCGCGAAAGGGCCGGTACAGGCAATACATATAAGGAGCTGCACATGAAACTGCTGGTGGTCGAGGACGAAGCCCTGCTTCGCCATCACCTCTACACCCGCCTGGGCGAAAGCGGCCATGTGGTCGAGGCGGTCGCTGACGCCGAAGAAGCGCTGTACCAGGCCGAGCAGTACCACTTCGACCTAGCCATCATCGACCTGGGCCTGCCCGGTATCAGCGGCCTGGAGCTGATCACGCGCCTGCGCAGCCAGGACAAGACCTTCCCCATTCTCATCCTCACGGCCCGTGGCAACTGGCAAGACAAGGTCGAGGGCCTGGCCGCCGGTGCCGACGACTACCTGGTCAAGCCGTTTCAGTTCGAGGAGCTTGAAGCACGGCTCAATGCCCTGTTGCGCCGCTCCAGTGGTTTCACCCAGTCGACCATCGCCGCTGGCCCCTTGGTGCTTGACCTCAACCGCAAGCAGGCCACCCTGGACGAACAAGCCTTGGCCCTGACTGCCTACGAATACCGCATCCTCGAATACCTCATGCGCCATCACCAGCAGGTGGTGGCCAAGGATCGCCTGATGGAGCAGTTGTACCCTGGTGACGAAGAGCGCGACCCCAATGTCATCGAAGTGCTGGTTGGCCGCCTGCGCCGCAAGCTTGAAGGCGAGCACGGTTTCAAGCCCATCGACACGGTGCGCGGCCTGGGCTACCTGTTCACTGAGCGCTGCCGATGATCCGTTCGCTGCGGGTGCGCCTGATGCTGGCCGCCGCAGTGCTGGCGCTGCTGTTCATGCTGGCGCTGCTGCCGGCTTTGCAGAAGGCCTTCAGCCTGGCTCTGCAGGAATCGATCGAGCAGCGTCTGGCCTCTGATGTGACCACGCTGATTTCCGCTGCGCGTATCGAGCATGGCCAGTTGCAGATGCCGACACTGCTGCCGGACGAGCGCTACAACCTGCCCTACACAGGCCTGCTCGGCTATATCTTTGACCGCGACGGCAAACTGGTCTGGCAGTCGCGTGCCACCGCAGAGCGGCACATCAACTACCGGCCGCGCTATGACGGGCGCGGCAACGAGTTTGCCCGCATTCACCAGTCCGATGGCGAAGAGTTCTTCGTGTACGACGTCGAGATTAAACTGCTGGGCGGGCAGAGCGCCGCCTACAGCATTGTCGCCCTGCAGCCCGTGAGCGAGTACAAGGCCACCCTCAATGGCCTGCGCGAAAAACTCTACCTGGGGTTCGGCGCTGCATTGCTGGCGCTCATGGTGTTGTTGTGGGCAGGCCTGACCTGGGGGCTGCGCTCGTTGCGACGCCTCAGCCACGAACTGGATGAAGTGGAATCAGGTGCGCGTGACGGCCTGAGCGGCGAGCACCCACGCGAGTTGCTGCGCCTGACCCGCTCGCTCAACCGTCTGTTGCGCAGTGAGCGTGAGCAGCGCACGCGCTACCGTGATTCGCTGGACGACCTGGCACACAGCCTGAAGACGCCGCTGGCGGTGTTGCAGGGTGTGGGTGAAAGCTTGCAGCAACGCAGCGGCGAGCGCGAACAGGCGCGGGTGCTGCAAAGCCAGATCGAGCGCATGAGCCAGCAGATCGACTATCAACTGCAACGCGCCAGCCTGCGCAAGAGTGGCCTGGTGCGCCACAGCGTACTGCTGCGGCCGTTGCTCGACAGCCTGTGCAGCACCTTGGCCAAGGTGTACCGGGACAAACGTGTGAACGTGGTGCTGGAGTTGCCGGATGCGGCGCAGGTACCGATGGAGCAGGGCGCGTTGCTGGAAATGCTCGGCAACCTGCTGGAGAACGCCTACCGGCTGAGCCTGGGCCAAGTGCGGGTGAGCCTGATGAAGGCGCCGGGGTATCTGACCTTGTGCATCGAGGACGATGGGCCGGGGGTGCCCGCCGACCAGCGCGAGCGCATTCTAGAGCGCGGGGAGCGGCTGGACAGCCAGCACCCGGGGCAGGGCATAGGCTTGGCGGTGGTCAAGGATATCGTTGACAGCTATGACGCCGAGCTGAGCCTTGGCGATTCTCCGCTGGGGGGCGCCGCGTTCAGAATCACCTTCAACCTGGATTGACTCGCAGCCTGTGCCGGCCCATCCGCAGGTAAATCCGCGAATGGGCCGGCACAGGCAATCCATAATGGGCGGATTTCCGCCATTCCTCCCTGTACAAATTCCGCCACCGGGCGGAAATCCGCCAATCCGTCCCGGGAATATCGCCCTGTCGTTGGGCATTTATCCCTAGCAAATACGGGCTTTGCACCCTTCATGGGCATTTTGGCACCACCCTTGCTATTGATCCTCGCAGAGGCCTGCCCAGGCAGCTCGAACACAACGACAAATCCCTCCAAGTGCAGGAGGGTTAGCGATTCAGGTGCCCCATTACCCTGGAAAGGGTGAACCGGCACACTTGAGGAAAATTAGCCATGACGACACGTCAGCCGCTGTACAAATCCCTGTATGTTCAGGTGTTGGTCGCCATCACCATCGGCATCCTGCTCGGCCACTACTACCCGGAAACGGGCGTTGCCCTCAAACCCTTGGGTGACGGCTTCGTCAAACTGATCAAGATGGTCATCGCCCCGATCATCTTCTGTACCGTGGTCAGCGGCATTGCCGGCATGCAGAGCATGAAGTCGGTCGGCAAAACCGGCGGCTACGCGTTGCTGTACTTTGAAATCGTCTCCACCATCGCGCTGATCATTGGCCTCGTCGTCGTCAACGTGGTCAAGCCAGGCGCTGGCATGCACATCGACGTCAGCACCCTGAACGCCAGTAGCGTGGCTGCCTACGCCGCCGCCGGCTCGCAGCAGACCACCGTCGGTTTCCTGCTTAACGTCATCCCCAATACGGTCGTCGGCGCCTTCGCCAACGGCGACATCCTGCAAGTGCTGATGTTCTCGGTGCTGTTCGGTTTCGCCCTGCACCGCCTGGGCAGCTACGGCAAGCCGGTGCTGGACCTGATCGACCGCTTCGCCCATGTCATGTTCAACATCATCAACATGATCATGAAGCTGGCCCCGGTCGGCGCGTTTGGCGCCATGGCATTCACCATCGGCCAGTACGGTGTTGGCTCGCTGGTGCAACTGGGCTACCTGATGGCCTGCTTCTACATCACCTGCCTGCTGTTCGTACTGGTGGTGCTGGGCGGTATCTGCCGTGCCCACGGCTTCAGCGTGCTCAAGCTGATCCGCTACATCCGTGAAGAACTGCTGATCGTGCTGGGTACTTCGTCCTCGGAGTCGGCCCTGCCGCGCATGCTGGCCAAGATGGAGCGCCTGGGTGCCAAGAAATCGGTAGTCGGCCTGGTTATCCCTACCGGCTACTCGTTCAACCTGGACGGTACCTCGATCTACCTGACCATGGCTGCGGTGTTCATCGCTCAGGCCACTGACACCACCATGGACATCACTCACCAGATCACCCTGCTGCTGGTACTGCTGGTGGCTTCCAAGGGTGCTGCCGGCGTTACCGGTTCGGGCTTCATCGTGCTGGCCGCGACCCTGTCGGCTGTTGGCCACCTGCCGGTTGCCGGCCTGGCGCTGATCCTCGGCATCGACCGCTTCATGTCCGAAGCCCGCGCCCTGACCAACCTGGTGGGCAACGCCGTTGCCACCGTGGTGGTGGCCAAGTGGGTCAAGGAAATGGACGACGACAAGCTGGCTTCGGAATTGGCCTCCGGTGGTGCGCCGTTGATCGATACCCGCCCGACCGACGACCTGGGCGTGGCTGAAGGCCCGGCTCGTTGATAGCTAGTTGAAATGAGAAAGGCGACCCAAGGTCGCCTTTTTCGTGTCTGCGCGGTCCCTTGTGGGAGCAACTGTCTTGCTCAATTTCTAAAAGCTGGCGC
>NZ_JBICKE010000090.1:0-74429 GCF_043103865.1 Pseudomonas sp. yb_5 | reverse complement strand
CGTCGTTCCAGCGCGTCGCGTTCGGCGAGGAAACGCCGGTATTTGTCGACATCGAGACGCTGTGCCAGGCGTGCGCCATTGGGGGAGTAATCTTCATGGGTGAGGGCCTGGAAGTGTGCCTCGGCCGGCGACAGGGCGGGCCCCCGGCGTGACGTACCCAGCCTGAACGCGGCCAGTTCCGGTGAAGGGGCATCTGCCGGGTACAGGCTTTCCAGCGTCTTGTTCAGCAGCATGGCGACCAGGTTGCGATGGTGAAAGTCGCGGCTCTGCGGGCTGAGCTGTTCGGCATCCAGCCGGTAGCATGCCGGCACGCGCTCCTGCTCGGGAGGCTGGGCGGGTCTTGTGTGTTCCAGTTGCTCGGCCGGCATCAGGTCACGCAGTTGATGCTGGTAGGCCGAGACCGACAGGCTCAGGTCCAGGGCCATGCCTTCGGCGTCGGCGAGCGCCACCACCACTGGCACTTTCGGCTGGGTCCAGGGGTAGTGGCGGGCGATGGCATTGAGGTTGCCGATGGGCAAGGTTTCGGTGACCGGGTCGCTGCTCCAGGTCAGCGGCATGCGCCGCTCGGTTGGCTTGAAGTCTTCGACCCAGGTTTGCAGGGCACTCACTGGCAACACATGGGGCTGGGTGGACGGCGCCTGGTTGCCGCTCACCAGCTCGGCCATGTCCAGCTGGCGCATGTGCCGTTTGCGCAGGGCTGGCGAACCGGTGATACGGGTGGTGATGGCGTTGGTCCACAGGTGCGGGCTGTAACCGATCCACACTTCCTTGGCCGTGTCCTGACAGGTGTCGGCCCACACCCAGCCCGTGCTCTGGCCGGAGAGGTAGCGGCCACGCTGGTGATAGTCCTCCAGCCCTTGGTAGCGCAGCTCCTTGTAGAGGCCCACGCCGACGTGCTCATGAATGACCAGCTTTTCGCCCTGAGGGCCTTTCATGAACACGTAGACATAGCCCGGGCGCAAAGCGCGGAGGGTATAGGCCGAGTGCTGCAGTGGAGTGAAGCCTTGTTCCAGGTTGAAGCCTGCATCGGCATAGCGGCAGGCGGGGGCGTCGGCGGTGCGGGGCACGATGGCGTAGCGCACTGGCAGGATGGGCACGCGTGCGCTGCAGGCAGGGCCGGAGGTGGCGCTACTGACGGAGGCGTTAGTCATGGGCAGACTCCTTGCTTTCGACCAGAGCCTGGAGCTCGCGAAGGCGGGCCTGGGGCGACTCTTCGAGGTTGGTGTAGATTTTTCCCGCCTTGTCATTGCTCATCAGCCACATGTGCCCGGCTATCAGCCGAATGAATTGGCCCGCAACTTCCTCGCTCCGGAAATTGAGGGCTGTCAGTTGCGGCAGGAGTGTTTCTATCCAGAGGCGTATGTCCGCCAAGGTATGGTGGGCATGGGGCGGCATGGCCAAGACCTCATGTGCCAATGAGAGGACAAAGTGCTCGTGCATGCCTGCTTGCAGCCGATCAAGTTCAAGCTGCTGGAGGGTCAAAGGCAGTTCTGATTTTGAGCGGGCAGCAATCGGCTTGTTTTCGTGTGTTTTCCACTCATGAGCCGGCCCCCAGTTGACTCGCCATGCCAACCGAGACACCGGGCCAAGCCAGGCCTTGCGATGGTCGTCGTCCAGCGCATTCAGCCAGGCCGCAAGATGGTCCGGTGTGACATGGTGAGTGGCAACGCTCTGGTCAGGGAGCACGACCTGCACCAGGCTGGTGAAGTGGTCTGCCAGCGCTGCCAGGCCAACCTCGGCATCCAGCGCGATGGCGCCACCGATAGGCATCCAGGTCGTGATTGCATGGGCAAGCAGCTCGTGAGCGTCTGCAACGTCCACCAGCAAAGGCCCAAACTCATGACGGTCATCCAGGGCGCTGCTCTTCCATAACCATGCCTTTTGAGTATTCCGGCTGACAGCGTTTATAAGGTCGAGTACCGATGGGGCATAAGCAGGAACCAGTTCACCTTCCTGCGGGATGGGCCGATAGGCCCAGTTCTCGATTGCACTGGTCATGAGCAGCAGAAAGCGGCAGTTGTGAGCGAAGTCTTCGCTACGCGGAGGAGGTGATGACAAGGTGGTCATTGGACTTGCCCTCGGATACAGCGGCAATCGGGCAGGGGGCAGGAACCATCAGGGCGACGCCCACACAAGCGCTCCAGAGGCTTGCCGGTGTTCGGTGCACTGCTGATGGAAAAGGGGCTTGCCGTCCCATTTGCCGACTTGAGCATCTGGCCGGTGATGCGAATCGTCGGGCTGTCCAGGGTGATGCCTGTTTCGTCGATTCGAATGGAGCCCCCAGGGCCTTGAATGACCACGGCTTCCGATGCTCGAAGTTCATAACGGCGGGTACGTCTGCGGATATCCCCGCGAGCTTCCAGCTCGGCATGCCCTTCGACCCGTTGTTCGAAGTTGCCACCGATACGGGTGTGGTGATTGGCGGCGATCTGATCGTGACGGTGATTGCCGATGTTTTCGACACGGTCCTTGGCGATCCTGATCGTGTGGTTTCTACCGATGTCGAGCGCGGCATCCTGCCCAATGGTGATGCGCTCGTCATTGCCAACCGTTTCCGTACGGTCGTGGCCGATCAGGATCGATTCGTCGTTATCGACCTGCTCTTTGCGGTCATTGCCGACCTGCGTAGTCTCATCGTGCTTGACCACATTGTTCTGGTCCCTCTGGGCATGAATGAACACTTCCTCCTGGCCCAGTTCGTCCTCGAAGCGCAGCTCGTTGAAGCCATCGCCCTTGTGGGTCTGGCTTTTGATGGTCATGCGGGTCTTGTGGCGGGGAAGGTCGTAGGGTGGCAATTGGTTACCGCAGTAAGTACGGCCGGTGATCATCGGCTGATCAGGGTCGCCGTTGACGTAGTGGATGATCACGTCCTGGCCGATGCGCGGGATGGCCATCGAGCCCCAGCTGCCACCGGCCCAGCCTTGGGATACGCGTACCCAGCAGGAGCTGAACGCGTTGTCCTGGCTTTCTCTGTCCCAGGGGAAGCTGACCTTGACCCGGCCCCATTCGTCGCAGTAGATCTCTTCACCGGGCGGCCCGACCACAGTGGCCATGTGCGGGCCGTCAACGCGTGGTTTGGGCAACGGAGCTGGGCGCCACTCGGTTCTGCCTGGCACCAGTACCGCCTTTTGCTCGTATCGTGTGCCCTGGTCGGCCCCGGCAGCTTCTTCCTGCAGGCTGGTGAACTGGCTGCCTTCGTGGCGGACCGTGCTGACCCGCCAATGCACATTCAGGTCTTCGCGTGGGTGGCCGGTCAGGGTGAAGCTAAGGCCCGGTTGAAGGCGCACATCGTTGCCTTGCACCTCGGCAATGCGCACGTCGTGGCGCAGGCCAGTGATGCGGTTTTCGGTGAACGGCTTGCCAACGGCATCGCGTTTGTAACGGCCGGGGTAGTCGAAGCACTCATAATCCGTGGACTGGTGCTCAAGATAGGGGCCCGAGGCCCTGTGTTCCTGACGATAGGCTGGGTGGGTGAACGTGTAGTCGCGTTGAACCTGCCGTGCAGTACGCACTTGTTCGCTGTAGCGCAAGCGCCGTAGGCAAGGTTGAGCCTGGTCGCCGCCGTGGTTGGAATGGTACAGCACGGTGTCCGGGGCTGACGGTTCACGCTCACGGTAGAAGCGTTCGGCGTCGTCCTCGTGTTTGATGACACCGTGACTTATCAGACCGAGTGACTGCAGTCTGTCGGTGATGATCAGCTTATGGCGCTTTTCGTTGTGCTCGAAGCGGTAGACCAGGCCTTCTTCGGCCGCCAGGCGGGCGATGAAGTCGAGGTCGGTTTCGCCGGCTTGTACGCAGAATTCGCGCACCTGATGGTCCAGGCCGGCGCGTAGTTCGTACTGGTCGATGCCCTGGCGCTTGAGCATCAGCTCGAGAATTTGCGGAACGGTCTTGTGCTGGAAGATGCGCCAGTTCGAGCGCAGCCTGGCGCGGGCCAGTTGCGGTTCGACCAAGGCGTGATAGTAAGTGCGGTAGAAGCCACTCTCGCCCTGGCTGAAGCTGCTGACAAGGCCGTGCACGTACCGTACCGGGCGTTCTCCGTCCAAGATGGTGAAGAGCACGGGTTTGTCGAGCAAATGGCCGAAGTCGATATCGTTTTCGAAGCTGATCAGTTTCAGCTCCAGTTCAAAGGGGGCGCTGATGCCCTCTCGGAGTTCGAACGACACCACTTCGAATTCAGCTTTGCCAACCAGCGGCTGGAAGCTGTAACGCACGTCAGATTGGCTAGGCATACACGATCCTTGTCCGCCGTCTGAATATTCGAAAAGCCCAGGCAGAGCACGCCTGCCTGGGGCATTTCAGTGAGATCAGGCGATCGGTTTGCGCCAGTCGTCAGAGCCTTCGGTACCCGCCGTTACGTGGGTCCAGGTGATCTTGCGATACATCATCGCCACTTCCACCAGCTGCGTGTAGTTCGCGTTCTTCGCATTCTGGGCGTGGGGTAGCACGGTGTTGATCTCGACGATGATGGCGTCTTCCAGCTTGGTGGTGAAGAAGTGCTCCTGCTCGCCCACTGCCGAGGTGCGGTACCAGTTGACTTCAACCGTTGGCAGCTTTTCGCCACTGGCCAGCGCTTGGTACATCAGTGGCGTGGCCTTGTTCAGCGAGCTGGTGAAAATGAAGGGCTTGTGGGTCCGTTGCCCGGCCGGTTGACCGCTTTGCGGGTCGGTGGGGACGGTGACCTGGTGCTTGACTTCCTGCACCAGAATTTCATCTTCATGGCCTTCCTGGTAAATGTTGCCGACGGAGTCGGAGGTGAAGGCGTCCGCGGTGATGTTGCCTTGTTTCTGGCCTTCGATCTTGATGTAAGCGGGTGTTGGCATGGCAGTTACTCCTGCGTCCATGTGGGTAAAGCACGCGCACCCCAGGTGGCGTGGCCATCGGAAACGATGGGCTTGTCAGCGAGGCAAAAGCCTCGCTAATTCGTTGAACTCAGTGGTGCTGTGTCACGGTTGGCTATTGCTGCAAAATGCCGTTCAGCGACTCCAGCACCTCGGTTGTGATCAGGTGCAGGCGATAGCTGTAAATGCTGTAAGCCACCGCCATGGCGATGGCGGAAATCACCAAGGGGCTCCACCAGGGCCATTGCCGGCTCATGCGGAAGTTGCGTGGGGCCACATTGGTGTAGGGGTCGCAGACTTCTTCGGGGGTGGGGCCGCGCAGTTCGCGGATGATCCCGTGCAGTTGGTGAATCAGTGCATTGAGTGTTTCTTCGCCTTTCGGCGCGAGCGCGTACTTGCCCTTCAGCCCAAGGCACAGGGCGTAGTACATGAACTCAAGCACGTCCTGATAACGCTTGGGCTCCTGCATCAGGCGGGTAATCACCGTGAAGATTTTTTCCCCACCCCAGGTCTCGTCGTGGAAGATGCTAAGCAGCGGCTCCTGGCTCCAGCAGCTGCTCTTGCCCCAGGGCCGCTCCATAACGGCCTCGTCTATGAACAGGCACAGACCGTAGGAGTACGCCAGCAACTGAGCCGGCTCGTAACCGTGCTGGCGCATTTCTTCCTGAATGTTGTCGATCTGGCTGCGTACTTGCTGGTGCACGTCCTGGATGTTCGGCAGCTCGTCCAGCGTACGCAGGCGTATAACCAAGCCGAACAACGGTGATGCGGCATCCAGCATCAGGTTGGCGAAGCCGCCCCGCAGTTGAAATTCCGGGTCAGCGGGGTAGCCTTCGGAAACGGGCTCAGGCTCAGGTTTGTCCGTGGATACTTGCGCATTGCTTGCTGCAGCCCGGGGGGCGGGTACTGGCTGTTCAAGGGTTGAATCAAGCGCGTTGACTGCAGCGTTGTTTTCGTCGGTGGGCGTGTTGTTGTCTTTTCCCATGTCACTCACTCCTGATCGCCCAGAACTGCAGTTCAAGCCCTGGGAAGTCGCCCGCAATGTGGATGCCGAAGCCATTCGCCTTGCTCATGCACGCCCAGGCCGGGTCACGTCGGTCCAGCTCGAAGTAGCTGAAGCCCGCATGGAAGGGCAGGTCGCGGGGCGCTACCGGTAAAGGCAACAAAGGGATGCCTGGCAATTGCAGCGGCACCAGGTCATTCAGTGACTCAAGTGAGGTGATCTTGGCTTTCTGGATGAACATCTGGCGCAACGCCTGTGGTGGCAGGTCGGCGCGCACGGCGAGGATGAAGTCGGCTTCGTCGATCAGCCGGCGGTCTTCCAGCGTGGTCGTCATCACGCCGAATTGTTCGCTCTCCAAGCGCAGTGAAACAGCGCGCGGCCGCAAGACGGTGCTCAGAGATCGGCGCAAGGTGTCTTCCAGTGGTTTGAAAGAGGTGCGCAGCGCGGTGTGGTGATAGGCGGGGTACTCCTGCGGCAGCCTGTTCTGGTCGGTGAAAGTGACGAATTCGCCACAGGCCTGGCTCATGCACAGGTACAGCTGCTCGGGGTGCGTTTGCGCTTGCCTGGCCAAATGCTGGAAGCATGGCCACCAACGGTTCATGGCCTGCAGCAGGTTGAAGTCGCGAATGTCGGCGATCCCGGACTGGCCCGATGCACCAATCCGCGTGGCAAGGCCGCGCGCCCGCTCGCGCAAGGTATGGGTGATTTCTTCAAGAAACCGCTGCAGCGCTGGCACCGCCCGCACCGAAACGCTGGTGGGGTAGAACGCTTCGTCCAGTTGCAGGCTGCCGTCGGCGCGCCGTTCCAGAATACGTGCCAGGGCCAGGCGGGTGTAGGCGCTGCTGTCTTCGGTCTTGCGTTTGAGCTGCAGGTTGGGCACCGCGAGGTCTACCTGCACCAGGTCACCATCAGCGGTGTGGGTATCCTTGATTTCCTGTGCCTGGGCGGTATAGCGGAAATTGGCTGCATTGTCGGGCCAGCTCACTTCGCGGCCGCCATCGGTGCGCAGCGGCAGGCACAGATACACCTCACTGTCTTTGCACGCGTCGTCGCCGATTTCCAGTGGCGGCGGTGGCGGCAGGTCGGCGGGAATGTCGAACACCGTGCCGTCCGGCATCACACCTCGCGCCCGGGTGATGGCGACTTTGCCTAGGCTCAGGTATTCGTCGTTCAACTGAAGTTCGCTGAAGCCGTAGAAGGCTGCATTGAGGCTGGCGAGGCGCTGGTGCAGGGCTGCTTCGCTGGCTCTGGTCGCCTGTTGGAAATGCTGTGGTTTGACGAACAGGCCTTCAGGCCAGAGAACGGGATTGCGTGAACTCATGGGCGCTCCGTGTCAGCGTGAGTAAGCAGGAAGGGCAAAGGGTGTTGAGGCGCCATCAGTCTTCTTCCTTGAGCACGATGTGCGTGTCGTTGACCAACACCGACAGCATGATCTGGCGGCCACGCGGCGGAATGCGCAGTACTTGCCGCCAGCTGGCGTTTTCATGGCCTCGGTAGTCGGCAATCACCGCGACGAAGCGGGTTTCGGCGTGGATGGGTTCGAACGGGATGTACTTGAACTGGCCAGGGCGCAGCAGGTAGTCGTCACTACGGATATAGGTACTGCGCAGCGCCTTGGCCGGGTCCTGCTCCAGCAGCTGGTACACGGTGTTGCGCAGCAGTGAGTCGTCGCGCAATTGCAGGATCGTGATGGCAATGGGCGTGGCGACCAGCGCTGAGGCAACGCTTGTGGTGGGCGGCAAGGTCAACGCCACCTGAGGGTCGTCGTAGCTGCCTGGGCCGCTTTCTTCCAGGGGCGAGCGAGCCGGGTCGCTTTCGTCTCCTTCGTCCAGCTCGACGGGGGACATGGCCGGGAATTGCGCTTGCAGGTATTCGAACAGAACCCCGATTTTTTCGGTCAACGCATAGGGGTCGCCAGCACTCAGGGTCACAGCGTAGGGACTGGGCTCCAGGGCGCGATCCTGATCGGCTGCGACGTCAAGGCTGTCCGGATTGCCGTTGAGGGTAGGGCTGGCATTGATGCTGAATGCGACCTCGGTCGGGTGATCCTTGGGCGGCCCGATGGGCAACGAGTGGTCCATGGCTACCTGGCTCATTCTGCTCAAAGATGTGCAGCCGGCGGGCCCGACCAGCGCAAGCAGCAGGGGGGCGAGCAGAAGTGGATGAGGCTTCATGGGTATGCTCCGGCAATCAGGCGCTGCAGCGGGCTTTCTCGGAGTGCCCCTTCACCGTCTGCTGCGTCCAGCGCTGCCAGAGGGTCGCTCCCCATGGCTGCTTTGAAGACCGAGCAGATCTCGACGGCTGGTTGGGGGGCAGAAGGCTGTGCCGGCCAAGCGGGTGCAGGCGCTTCGGCTATCAGGCGGTCGAGCACCCTCGGGTCAGAGTTGAACAGGTCCTCCAGCGAGCGTGTGCAGGCCTGATCCTGGGAGTACTGAACCTGTAGGCGATAGGCACCAATGAGAAGCTGGTCACCCTCAACCAGGCGCCTGGGTGGAAGCGGCCCCAGGCTGTTGGCACTGCCACTGACGTAGGTGCGGTGGCAATGGTCGATCACACAGAAGCTGCCTTCGATCCAGCGGATTTCGCAGTGGATGGGCGCAACGGTCTGATCACGGTCATTGATCTGCCAGTTTGCTCGCCCACTACCGATGGTGCCGCCCTTGCAATCGAACAGATGCCGAGCAGTAACGCCGTGCTGCAGTTGGTCGAGGTTGGTGATGCTCAAGGTGACTGTGCTCATGAGCGCCCCCGGATGCGTACAACCGGGCTGATCTGGCCATACCGGTCGTCGACGAAGCTGGTCCAGCCCAGGTATGCGCCCTGGCTGCGGTGCAAGCAGAAGGGGGGCAACGCGCTCTGCTCAAGGCGCAGCTCCAGGTCATAGGCCAGCCCGTCACGCAGCAAAAAGTCGATCAATGCACGCAAACGGTCGAAGTTGATGCCGCTGGGCAGCAAGTCCCGCAGCTGCGTCTGGTCGAGTTCGCTGATCACGATGGTGAACTTGCTGCTGCGGGTGCGCGTGCGGCTGCCAATCTTGAACGTGCTGCCCAGCTGGCCGTTGGTTCGCCCCAGGCTTGCAAGCTGCCTGGACGGCGTGACGACTGATCGCGTCTCGAACTCGCGGATGTGCACCTGCTTGAGGTCGAAGCAGTGGGCGATGATGCCGGCGACGGTCCCCGGTGCTCGGCTGCGGCTGGCGATCACGCCGGCAAAACTGAGCAGGCGGCTCCAGGGCAGCGCCGTGTCCCCTCGCAACTGCTTGTCGTTAAGCCCCAGCAGGGCAAACATGTACTGCGAGAACCCGTCACTGGCACCTGGCTGGAAGCGGATGTAATAGCGGTACTTGCGCCAGATACGGTGCAACAGGCTGAGCAGGTAGTGGTTGAAGAAGTCGAAGAAGGCTGGCCGTACACCGATGCCATGCGCATGTTCGTACGCCACCTGTTCCAGGTAATAGGTGGGCAATGGCGAATCGGAGCCGTGCAACCCCAGGAACGTGGCAACGATGCGGTAGCGCTCGTCCTCAGCGGGCATTCTCTGGGCTTTGTACACGTCCGATACAGGGAAGGTCAGCCGTGGGTCGCAGGCCAGGCGCACGCGCAACCGGGTGGCCTCGTCCGGCCAACGCGGTTCCAGGTTATCGTCATGCAGCCCGTGCAACCGCTCCAGCAACTGGAAAAAGTTGTACTGGTGCGCTTTGCAGAGCAGCTTGTCGGCTAGATCAGCGGTTGCTTGCCGGTCTGTATTGGCCATGTGTAGTGCTCGTTATTGGTGGTGTTGATCACTTCCAGCTGGTGGAAGGAATTGATGCTGGCGTACAGGGCGAAGAAGTGCGCGAGCACACAGCTGAACAGGTACAAGTCGCCTTCGCAGAGGAAGGCGGTCTGGTCCAGTTTCAGCAGGGTGTGCAGGCCGCGAATGGGTTGCCCCTTGATCAGCCAATCCATGGGCTGCGTATGAATGTCGCGCATACCCTCCAGGCGTTTACGGGTGGTGCGGGCCTGCTGGATGTCGTGCAGGGCCATGAAGTCATAGGCGCGGATCACCGCTTTCAGCGGCTCTACCGAGAGCATGGACAGGTAGTTGAGCGACATGTTGGAGATCAACGCCCACTGCAACTGGCCGTCCAGCACCGGGCGACAGGGGCGGGTGGGGGTACAGAGATTGGTGTAGGTGGCCAGCGGCGGCGTAAGTTCGCTCAGGACGTTGATGTCATCCACGCCTAGCGCCAGCGGTAGGTCCCGATTTGTGCAGGTGAGGTCGATGGACGCGGTTTCCAGCTCGCCTATGTAGCTATTGGCGTCGGCGCGGACGAAGGCGATTCGATGCATGACGCCATTGCCGTGCAGGCACTCTTCCAGCTGGCAGCGGTAATACA
The DNA here is from genome assembly GCF_043103865.1 of Pseudomonas sp. yb_5. Classification (NCBI taxonomy): domain Bacteria; kingdom Pseudomonadati; phylum Pseudomonadota; class Gammaproteobacteria; order Pseudomonadales; family Pseudomonadaceae; genus Pseudomonas; species Pseudomonas sp. yb_5. Next base: position 64,207 of record NZ_JBICKE010000090.1, on the reverse strand, counting down.
GCGCCGTGCGCCCCTGAACGTGCTCGATTTCATGGGCGAAGGACTCGAAGGGACGGAAGGTCCGAAGGTGCTCACCGGTGTTACCGTCAGTCGTCGTTCGGGTGCTGATCACCTGGTCGACACTGAAGATTTCGTAGCCGTGCGGCGCTGTGCCCTTGGGCTTCAGTGGAACCATGGCGTCCTTGCCGGACAGGTCGATGGGCTCGGCGCTGTGCTGGAACAGGTTGACCGCAGGTGCGCAGAACAGGTTGAAATCTGCTTTGCCGACACGCAACGAGTCGGGTAGCTGGCGCGTGAAGTGAAATTCGAGGCTTACCTGCTGGCTGTCATGAGCTGGCCAGATCTTTTCCAGCCCGGTAACGCTGAAAAAGTGGAAGCGTTGGGGGAACGCGAAGTATTCCTGCAGGATCCGGTAGCCATCAAAGACGTTCTGTGGGTAAGGCAGCAAGGCGTCGTTGGGGCTGAATCCTGGGAATGCGATGCTGTTTGCCGGCAGCCGACGAACCTCGCCATTGATGGTCACGCTGACATGCTTGAGGTATTGAGAAATCCACAGGTAAAGCGTGCGGGCGGTACCGGTATCGCCGCTGAGGTAAAAGTCGAGGCTGGTACAGCTTAGGCTGTTCAACGGACGCTCGACCAGTGTTTGAAGGCCGATGCAGACCACAGAACGGTCGGATGTCTGGGTGGCGGCCACTGTGTCGATCTCGAACGGATGAATGTTGACCGCTGTGCAGGTGCGGAACTCGCAGGCCACGCCGTCTACCGGTTTCGAGAACAACCGCGACCCCTTGGGAATGCGCTGTGACTGGCTGAGGGATTGCCTCACCGGGCTGAACTTGATGATCGTCGCACTGGGCAGCGGCCGCAGGTAGTTCGGCCAGAGCAACTGCAGCATGGGCTGGGTCAGCTCTGGCAAGTCGTCTTCCAGCTTCAGCCGTAGTTTGGCGGTCAGGAACGCAAAGGCTTCCATCAGGCGCTCGACATCGGGGTCGCTGGCGCCTTTGCCAAGCAATCGCGCGAGTTGTGGGTTGTCCTTGGCAAAGTCGTTCCCCAGTTCGTGCAGGTAACGCAGTTCTTCGCTGAAACTGTCTCTCAGTGACATCGGTCACCTCACTCGCGTGTAGCGGTTGTGGCCATCGACCAGCAGCTCGAGTTGCAGCTGCTCTGCGTGGTTGTTGACCTGTACCAGGCAATCCAGCCTGAAATGCAGCTCCAGCGGGGCATGGGTATCGGGCACTGCGTTGAGCGTGCGTACCTGTATGCGCGGCTCGAAGCGCTGGAGGGTGCGGCGGATATCCGCGCTCACCTGCACAAGCAAGTCGCCGTTGCTCACGTCATGCCCGTTGAAGTCGCGCAGGCCCAATTCAGGGCTGCCCTGGGAGCACCCCTGGCGGGCATTCAGCAGCGTTTCGAGGTGGCGCTTGATGGCGGCGAACTTGTGGGAAGCGCTCTCGCGTCGGGAGGCCTCCCGGCGGGTGCACTGGTCCACCATCAGGCGATCAAAAAGACCACTCATTGCGTATCGAGCCGCCCGACCAGGGAAATCTCGAAGTTCGCGCCCATGTACTTGAAGTGCGGACGTACGGCGAGCGAAACCTGGTACCAGCCCGGGTCACCCGCAACATCCGATACCTCAATACGCGCGGCACGCAGCGGCCGGCGGCTGCGAACGTCGGCAGACGGGTTCTCCTGGTCGGCGACGTACTGCTTGATCCACTTGTTCAGCTCGGACTCAAGGTCACGGCGCTCTTTCCAACTGCCGATCTGCTCGCGCTGCAGCACCTTGATGTAGTGGGCGAGCCGGTTGACGATGAACAGGTAGGGCAACTGGGTACCCAGTTTGTAGTTGCTCTGTGCCTGAAGCCCCTCAGGGGTTTTCGGGAAGTGCTTGGGCTTTTGTACCGAGTTGGCGGAGAAGAACGCGGCGTTGTCGCTGTCTTTGCGCATGGTCAGGGCGATGAAGCCCTCTTCGGCCAGTTCGAATTCCTTGCGGTCGGATATCAGCACCTCGGTAGGAATCTTGGCCTGCAACTGGCCCAGTGATTCGTACAGGTGGACCGGCAAGTCTTCGACGGCACCGCCCGATTGGGGGCCGATGATGTTCGGGCACCAGCGGTAACGGGCGAAGCTGTCGTTGATGCAACTGGCCAACAGGAAAGCAGAATTGCCCCACAGGTAGTTGTCGTGCTGCCCGGCGATGTCTTCGTCGTAGTTGAAGCTCTCGATCGGTTGTTCCTGCGGGTGGTAAGCGGAGCGAAGCATGAAGCGCGGCCCGGTCAGGGCGACGTGGCGGGCGTCTTCGCTTTCACGAAAAGCGCGCCACTTGGCATGCCGTGGGCCGGCGAAGAGGTCTTTTATTTCCTTGAGGTTCGGCAGCTCCTCGAAGCTGTTCAAATTGAAGAACTCGGGGGCAGGTGCGGCAAGAAAAGGGGCATGGGACATGGCGCCAACGGAGGCCATGTAACTTAGCAACTTGATGTCAGGGGAAGAGGGGGCGAAGTTGTAGTTGCCTACCATGGCCGCAATCGGCTCTCCCCCGAATTGGCCATAACCTGCGGTGTAAACATGTTTGTAGATACCACTGCAGGTAATGTCCGCAGCATTCTCGAAGTCGTCGAGCAGGTCCTCTTTAGTGACATGCAAGACTTCAAGCTTGATGTTCTCCCTGAAGTCCGTTCGGTCGACCAGAAGTTTCAGGCTGCGCCAGGATGATTCAAGCTGCTGGAACTCAGGCTGATGCAGAATGGCATCCATTTGTTTGCCGAGAACCCGGTCGATTTCGGCAATCATCTGGTCGGCCCGATGCTTGTTGATCATTTGGTCCGGGTCATTGCTCTTGAGGATTTCGGCGATGAAGGCAGATACGCCCTGCCTGGCAACCTGGTAGCCCTCCTGGGCAGGTACCAGTTTGGTTTCTGCCATGATCTGGTCGAGCAAGGTGGCATTGCTCAACGTGTCGGCCGTTGCGTCTGGGGTGATGGCGGTGCTGCTTGGCTTGGGCATGGGGACGCTCCGTTGTCTCAATCTTTTTCTGGCGCCTCGAGCACCAGGTCCAGTTCTTGGGCGAGCTGCTTACGCGCCTGCTCGTTGTTAAGCAGGTGCTGTAATTGCTTGCGGAAGGCCGGGACGTTGCCCAGCGGGCCCTTCAGGGCGACCAGCGCTTCGCGCAGCTCCAGCAGCCTGTTCAGCTCGGGCACCTGGCGCGCTATCCGGTCTGGTCCGAAATCGTTGATGGACCTGAACTGCAGCTGGACGGCCAGCTCGGTATCCGGGGCGGTGCTGAGCCTGGACGGTACCGTCACGTTCAGGCTTACGTTGGCGTCGTTCAACACGCTGTTGAATGTGTGTTTATCGATGCGCATGACCTGGCGGTCCTCAAGCGCACGGCCGTCATCCAGGCCGAAATCGCCCAGCACCAGCATCTTGTGCGGCAGCTCCACCTCAGCCTGCTCATCGCTGGTAGCGGGCACATACTTGATATTGACGCGCTCTTTCGGCGCGACGGATCCCGTCTTTTTAGGCATCAGTACGCAACTCCCTGTTGGGTTGTAGGATGTTCAGACATAAGTTGTGTTTAGTATTGTCCTGGCCTTGTAGGAAGATTCTTACATGTGTTTGATTGATTAGGTGTTCTGTCCGTTTTCTATAAAAACCATGCAGGGGGAAGTGCTCTTTGGTCGAGCGTGAAGTTGTAAGGAAATATTTGTTTGTGTGCGTTCGGTACTGTGTAATAGGCTTCTGCTGAATTTGTTTTGGTCGGTCGTGCGGGGGGCATGGGTACTGCTATTTAGTTGTAGGAAAGTTCTTTGTTTCATATAGGCCATTTGTACTATTCAGAGAGTAAATTCAGGATGATTAACCGCTGTGCATATGGCGCCGGTCTCTCGTTGCTGTTTTGTCTGCAGCCGGTGCTGGCAGGCTCCACGCGGGACTGTCCCCGGATTGTGTCCAACGTCGAGCGACTGGCCTGTTTCGATCAGGCTGCCGGCACCCCGGCGTACACGCCAGAACGGCAGTGGTCTGCACCGGAGCAGCAGGCCCCCACTGTGTTGCGCGTGATGGCAAATGAAGCTGAACGGGCACCGGATGACCTGACGTTTCGCATCGGGAGCCAGACCCGGGACGGAGCAGGCGCACCAGCGCTTGTGATTTCGGCGCCCGCGATCGCATCGGGTGATGAACGTGCCTACATGGCAATCAGTTGCATCCAGGCCATCTCCCGGCTACAGCTGATTGCCAGGCGTCCGATCGAAGCAAGTTGGGTCAAGGTACGCCTGAGCGGGGAGGGCTGGTCTACCCATGAGACGCCTTGGCAGGTGATGGAGAACGGCCAAGTGCTCGATGCCGGGCGGGGTCTGCCCGCCATCGAGCAGATCAGGAAGCTCATCGGTGCTCAGCGTATCCAGGTTTCAAGTGATCACCGTGAGATCGACGGGCTGACTTTCGATGCGCTAGGCCTGGACTCCTTGATCAGCCGGGCGAGAAGCACATGTCGGTGGTAGCGCAGGTATCCGGGGAAGAGGTCACTCGGTTGCTCACGCCGATTGATCCGGCAGTTCCGGCTGGCCTGTTCGATGTCGAGGACGAAACCTACCAGGCCATTGATCAGGAGATGGTCAAGCTGGGTGGGTTGCAGGAAGCCTCTATCGACTGGGTCTACATCGAAGACGCGTCCCGTCAGTACCTGAGCCGGCAATGCAAGCACTTGCGAATCGTTGCGCACCTGAGTGCCGCATGGTTGCGTAGCGGCTGCTGGGAGCAGTGGGGATGCACCTTGGCGTTGCTGGCCGGCATGCTCGAGTGCTATTGGGAGGCCGCTCATCCCAAGCCGGGACCGAAAGGCTTCCTGGGTAAGCGCAAGCTGGTTGCCCTGGTGATCGATCGCTTGGCCGAGGCGCTCCCTCGTCTTGATCGTTTTACCTACACCCCGACCCACGCAGCGGCAGCGCAGGCTGCCTTGAAACGCCTGCAACAACAGGAAACGGTGCAGCTGGACACGGCAGCACTCGGCGAACTTGAGCGCCTGCTAGGCAAATACTCGGAACTTGCCAACGGCGTCAGCGAGGCTGCTGTGCCCAAAGCAACGGCTGCAACCGAGAAGCCTGCACCGTTGGCCGATGTCATCGCCACACCCGTGTCACGCATGTCGATGGGCAATGAGCGTGAGACACGCCGGGCCGTCCTGTCCATGGCCGAGCTCATCAACCAGCAGGACCCTTACGACACTACCGGCTACCAGTTACGGCGTTTCGGTTTGTGGGCGCACATTCAGGTTGCTCCGCAAGTCAGGCAGGGCAACCTTACGGAATTGATGGCGGTTCCGCTGGATATCACGCGGGTCTATGAAGAGGCCATAGCCAGTAGGGTGGTTGACCCTGCCTTGCTGCAGCGCATTGAAAAGAGCCTGACGGCTTGCCCCTTCTGGATTCGTGGCAGCTTTCTGGCTGCGACCGTCGCCACGCAGCTGGCGATGTGCGAGGTGGCCGAAGCCATCCGTTGTGCCACCGCCCGTTTTGTACAGCGTATGCCGTCGCTGCAGCAGTTGTGCTTCAGCGACGGGCTGGTATTTGTCGACGACCAGTGCCTGGCCTGGCTCAAGGGCACGCAAGGGCCGTCTGGCCAAGGTGCAACCCCCCAGGAGTTCAGCGGCCTGCGCGAGGAGTTGGTCAGCCAGCTGGAAACCGGTGGCGTAGAACCGCTGCTCCTTCGGCTGCAAGGGCTGCAAGCCGGCTTTCGTGCTCCCCGTGAGCGCTGCCACACCACGGTGATCGCAGCCGATCTGCTGGCCGCCCGGGGTGTGTCCTGGTTGGCCCAGGACCTGTGCGCCAGCGTTGCCCGAACCATGCAGCAAACCACCGCCAGTGCGTGGGAGCCCGAGGTATTTCAGCGGCTTCAGCAGTACGCGGCATCCCCAGTACTGGCAGTTCAAGACAAGGATCAGGAGCCTCGATGAATCAAATATGGACGCAACTCAAACGTTGGGGCTGGCCGTGGGTAACGCGCATTGGCCTGGCGCTGCCGCTGCTGCTCGGGCTTGGCGCGTTGCTGATGCTGGTCGCAATCTGGTGGCTTGGCCCGCAGTGGACGTGGCGTGAGCAGCAGCCGCTGGCAAGTGTGGCTCATCGCAGCGTGGCCAGTCTGGTGCTCGTGCTGGTGCCGCTTCTGTGCTGGCTTGGAGTGCTGCGCACGCGCTTTCGCCGCCTGCAAGCGGAGCGCCAGCAGGCATTGGCCGCCGAGCAGGATGTCGCGCTACCGTTTGTTCAGGCGCAAGAGCGGGCGTTGAGCCAGGGGCTTGAGCGGTACCTCTACAATGCCGGTGGGCGACGTGCGTTGTACCGGCTGCCCTGGTACCTGGTGTTGGGCGTCGAACAGTCCGGTAAAAGCAGCTTCATCGACCGCACCGATCAGCGCTTTACCCTGACGCGTATCGACCAGGCCCAGGCACGGGGCCGACAGTCTGAAGCGCTGGCCTACCCGGTAGGCTGGTGGGTGAGCGACGATGCCGTGATCATCGACCCGCCTGGTGTTTTCATCAGTCAAGAAACACCGGCGGGCTCGGCGGCCAACGCCCCCTCCGAAGCCTGCGCGCCGCCTGGCATCCAGGCCAGGTTGTGGGAGCACCTGTTGAGCTGGCTGCAGCGTAAGCGAAGCCAGCGGGCACTCAATGGTGTGTTGCTGGTGGTCGACTTGCCGGCGCTGCTGCATGGCAAGCCCGAGCAGCGCGTCGCGCTGGCCCATGGGTTGCGCACACGCCTGTACGAAGTGAGCAGTCAATTGGGGGCGCGCCTGCCGCTGTACGTGGTACTGACCAAATTCGATCTGCTGGACGGCTTCGACCAGTTCTACAGCCAGCTTCCGGCCGCCAAGCGTGAAAGCCTGTTGGGGTTTACCTTCAAGCTGGATGCGGTAGACGCGTTCGACGCCTGGCTGGATGAGTATGACGAGCACTACGGGCGGCTTCTCACCCAATTGCATGAGCAGGTTATCGACCGGCTGGATGTACTGGGCAAGACAGCACCGTGCGGGCGCCTGTTCTCACTGCATGCACAACTGATCGGGTTGCGCCCCATACTGCAAGCATTCTTGCGCGAAACCTTGGCGAGTGACCGGTTCACCACGCCACCCTTGGTACGTGGTGTGTACTGGTCGTCAGTGGTACAGCAAGGCGACATGCGCAATGCCTTTGTCCGTGAAGCGGCACAGCCCTACACGACGAAGCTGCCCCTGCGTGAAGGTAAGGCACAAGGGAAGGCGTTGGTCTATTTCATCCAGCAAGCATTCAGGCGGGTTATTTATCAGGAAGCCGGGCTGGCGGGCGACAATGTTCGGGTTGCGCGCAGCAAGCGCCACTTGCTGTGGGTGGGCTCTGGTGTAGGCATCCTGGCGTTCAGTATCGCCATTGCCAGTTGGCAGCGTTACGCCGATATCAATGGCGCCAAGGCTGCCAGTGTGCTCGCCAAAAGCCAGGAGTACAGCGGTCACGAAGTCGATATGCGTCTTGATCCGACCGGGCGCAACCTGCTGGCGCCACTGGACCAGATTCGCGATGCGGTGGCGGTGTTTGGCGACTATCGTGCGGCCTGGCCGGTGGTTGCCGATTTTGGCTTGTATCAAGGGCGCAACATTGGTCCCTTGGTTGATGAGGCGTACCTCAGCTTGTTGTCGAAACGTTTCTTGCCGGCCTTGGCCAGTGGTGTGATCGATGCCATGAACGCAGCACCCCCTGGCAGCGAGCAACAAATGGCCGCGCTCAGGGTTTACCGGATGATCGAGGACCGCCACAGCCGCCGCCCCGAATGGGTCGAGGACTGGATGGCCCGGCAGTGGCAACGCGCCTTTCCTGGCCAGGGGCAGTTGCAGCGTGACCTCATGCAGCACCTGAAATACGCCTTGGCCTATGCCGATACCGATTTGCCGCAGTATCGCCAGCGGGTCAGCGAAGTGCAGCAGGCGTTGCGCAAATTGCCGTTGCCACAGCGGGTCTATGCTGGGCTCAAACAACAATCGTACCAGCAGTTGCACGCCGGGCTGGACCTGCGCCACCAGGTAGGGCCTGCGTTCGATGTAGTGTACCAGCCGTCTTCCGGGGCCAGGCAAGGAAATGAGGATGTACGGCTGGCCGCCATGCTCACCGCCAAAGGCTTCAGGGAATACTTCGCGCCGCGCAGCCAGCGGTTCGCTGAAATGGCGATGGTTGATCAATGGGCATTGGGGGAGCGCAGTCAACTTGACTATTCGGACGTTGACCGCGATGCGCTGACCGAGCGGCTGTATAACCTATACAGCGCCGATTACATTGACAGCTGGCGGCGCGCCCTGAACGCTTTTACGGTGGCTGACTTCCGTGATCTGGACCATGGTGTCACGATCCTGGAACAGTTGACCGGCCCCGCAGCACCTTTGCAGCGGCTGCTGGATACGGTCAGGGATAACACCTCGCTCGCGCCGCCAGCAGGTGTTGAAGCACCGGGTGAGCTGAGTGCGTTGTGGGCAGCAACCGGGAAACCCGAGCAACAGCAAGCGTTGGCCATCCAGCGGGCGTTTGCAGGCTTGGGCGCCATGCTGCAGGCGACAGGAGAAAAGCCGAGCTACTACGATGAAACCCTTGGCGCTGTTGCGGCCGTGCTGGACTACGCCAAGGCCGTACAAGACAGCCCGGACCGCGGCAAGGCTGCATTGCAAGCCGTGCATCAGCGCTTTGCGATGACAGGGCAGGACCCGATCGGCACCCTGCAACGTGTTGCCACAGGTTTACCGGAGCCCATCAGCCACCAGGTCAGAAAGCTCGCCGACCAGACTGCTCAGGTGCTGAACGTTGAAGCACTGCGCGAACTGGAGCGACGTTGGGATGCTGACGTGTACAGTTTTTTCCAGCAACGCCTGGCAGGCCGCTACCCCTTTGTGGTGAAGGCACCCGATGCTTCTTTGGATGACTTCGAGGCGTTCTTCGGGCCGAAAGGGCGCCTGCAGCAGTTTAATGATCGGTATCTCAAGGTTTTCCTGAAGGACAATCTTGAGGCTTTGCAGTCCGCTCAGCACGGGCAATCCCTGATTCGTGACGACGTGATCGAGCAGCTCGAGCTGGCGGATCGCATCCGCGAAACATTTTTCGATCAGCGTGGCAGGCTAAGTGTGCAGTTCAGCATCGAGCCCTTGGGGCTCAGTGCGAACCAGCGTACCAGCCTGCTGGACCTGGATGGCCAGTTGATTTCCTACACCCATGGGCCAAGCCATATCACGGGTATTGTCTGGCCCAATACCTTGGGGCAGCAGGTTCGTAGCAATCTCACCTTGCTAAGGCAAAATGGCAACAGCAGTAGCCTGGAGTACCGTGGCCCGTGGTCGATGTTCCGCTTGTTCAGCCGCGGCGCGCTCAATGGCCGGACGGCGACCAGCGTGGACCTGAGCTTCAGGACCGGAGATGGCGTGATGCGCTATCGGCTTAACGCTGAAAAAGCCTTCAACCCCATTACCCAGCAACCGTTCAAAGGCTTCCGCTTGCCCCGAGGCTTGTTGCAACAGCCAGCCAATGGGGGGCAGGCGATGTTGTCGGGTGAGCAGCGACCATGAACATCGTCACGGGCGCAGTTCATAGACTGCGCAGGCTTTCTAAGGCTGGGTATGCGCTGGCTGACCCCAGCCTCTGCTTACTCCACAGCCTCCGCCACGCCCTGATCCTCACCCAGGAACCCGCCACTCTGATGCTGCCACAACCGTGCATAGGTACCCTTTTTCGCCAACAGTTCGGCATGGGTGCCTTGCTCGATGATGCGCCCTTCATCCATCACGATCAGCCGGTCCATGGCGGCGATCGTCGACAACCGGTGGGCGATGGCAATAACGGTCTTGCCTTGCATCATTTCATCCAGGCTCTCCTGAATGGCCACTTCCACCTCCGAGTCCAGCGCGCTGGTGGCTTCGTCCAGCAGCAGGATCGGTGCGTTCTTCAGCATCACCCGGGCAATTGCAATACGCTGGCGTTGGCCGCCAGACAGCTTGATGCCGCGTTCACCCACCAGGGTGTCGTAACCGCTGTTGCCCTGGCGGTCGCTGAGCTGGCTGATGAAACCATCGGCCTGGGCACTGGCCGCGGCGGCACGGATCTGTGCTTCGGTAGCATCAGGGCGGCCATAGGCAATGTTGTCGCGAATCGAACGGTGCAACAGCGAGGTGTCCTGAGTGACCATGCCGATGGCGCTGCGCAGGCTGTCTTGCGTGACCTTGGCGACGTTCTGCCCGTCGATGCGTATTTCCCCTTTGTCCACGTCGTAGAAGCGCAGCAGCAGGTTGATCAAGGTGGACTTGCCGGCGCCGGAGCGGCCGACCAGGCCGACTTTTTCGCCCGGCCGAATGTGCAGCGTCAGCTCATTGAGCACCTGGCGCTCGCCATTGTAGTTGAAGCTGACCTTGTCGAAACTCACCGCGCCACCCGTGGTTACCAGCTCTGCGGCACCCGGCGCATCCTGCACTTTGGGGCCGCGGGTAAGGGTGGCCATACCGTCCTGCACGGTGCCGATGTTTTCGAACAGCGAGGTAATTTCCCACATGATCCAGTGCGACATACCGTTGACGCGCAAGGCCATGGCGGTAATCGCCGCGACGGCCCCGGTGCCGACCTGTCCCTGGTGCCATAGCCACAGTGCATAGCCACCGGCACCAAAGATCAAGCCCACCACCAGCGCCTGGTTGACGATTTCGAACTGGCTCACCAGGCGCATCTGGCGAAAACCGGTCTGCTTGAAGTCTTCCATGGCTGCGCGCGCAAAGTGCGCTTCGCGGTTGGAGTGCGAAAACAGTTTTACCGTGGTGATGTTGGTGTAAGCGTCAGAAACCCGCCCGGTCATCGACGATCGGGCATTGGCCTGCTCCTGTCCGACCTTGCCCAACCGGGGTACGAAATACAGCATGGCCAAACCGAACAGCACGACCCAGGCAATGAAGGGCAGCATCAGTTTCAGGGCAAAGCCACCGGCCAGGGCAATGATCGCGATGAAATACACGCCAATCCCGGGCAGGATTTCGATGAGGGTAAACAGCACATCGCGTACTGCCAGCGCCGTCTGCATCACCTTGGTAGTGACCCGGCCAGAAAACTCGTCAGAAAAGAACGACAAGCTCTGGCGCAACATCAGGCGGTGAAAATCCCAACGCAGCCGCAGCGGCAGGTTGATCGCCAGCACTTGGTGCTGAACCATGGTGCGCAGCGCCACCAGCCCGATGCTGACCAGCAGGACGATGCCAATACCCCACAGCACTCGGCTTTCCTCGGGGCCAACAGTACCGCCGGCCTGCCAGGACGCGAGCAGGTCGACCACCTGACCGAGGAACGCGAACAGCCAGGCTTCGTATATCGACACCCCGGCACTGAGCAGTGCCAGCGCCAGGATGTAGCCACGAGCGCCGCGGGTACAAGCCCACATGAAGCGCAACAGGCCAACCGGCGGCGGTGGTACCTCGTCGGGCGGGAAGGGGTCGAGCCGACGTTCAAAGATACGCAGCATGCTTGTCTCCGGAAAACGGTTTTTGCATTGGCCAATGCCCTGCCGGCTTGCCTTTGGCGACTTTTGTTTTTAACCCGGAAAAGGTCGGCCTTGGGGTGTTTGTTAACAAACCTTTGCAACTCATTACATTTCAGATTGATTTCATTCTGCCTTGATGCTGTATAATTGACGCAACTTTGTGTTTCTCATCATTTTTGTCGTTTTTTTGACATGAGTCATAAGGCGTCAGCAGAGGATGTGACACATTCCGCCTTCAAACCGTTTCAATTTACCTTTTGCAGAGCCAGTGTTTTGACTAATGGAATGCAGTTGTTGGCGATTTCCGGCCTGAGCGTCGAGAGCAGCCAGCTTCATCAACAAGGACTGTACTGGTTAGCCTGTGACGCCGCCGAAGACGCCTCCTTGCTATGCCGCCAGGTAGTCGAAGGCCTGCCCGATAATACCAGGGCAGCCTTGATCGCCGATGCGCAAGCCATGGATGACGTGCTGGGTGCGCTCGACGCAACGCGCGGCCCGGCCGAGCTGGCACTGTATGAGGCCAACTCGCAAGCCACCCGTTATCTGGTTGAAGACCTGCCTCGTCTTGATGCCCATGGGCGTGTGCTGGTGCTGCTGGCACCGGCACACGCCTGGCTGGATAGCGAAGTCGAGCACTGGTGCAATGCGCTGCGCACGGCATTGTTGGCTGAAGCGGCGTTGCTGCTGGTCGTCAGTGGGGGGCAGAGCACTGCCTTGGTCGAGCGTCTGCGCGTTTTCAACCAGTGCCTCGACGGCCTGGGGCAGGTGTACCGCGGCAAAGGTGGGGTACGCTACCTGCAGCATTTCTGGAGCAGCCCGCTTGGCAAAGCCGCCACCCGGGACATGGAGCTGACTCGGCTGAGCGCGGGCTTTGCCGTTGCTGCCGCGCCTCAGGCACCCAGCGACACCGGTGGTGACGAGTTGCTGTGCCTGGCCCAGCGCCCGGTACTGGAAGGCGCGCCAGCCTTCTCCGAACACTGGCAGGTCTGCGAAAGCTTTGAGGAACTGGGGGGCAAAGCCAGCCGGGCGGTGTCTGCCACGGTGATCTTTGCCATGGACGGTGGGCAGCGTCTGGATAGCCTGGCGCGCCAACTGCACCACCTGCGGCAGTCGCGTGGCAACGCCTTGAAGCTGGTCGTGCGCGAAATGGCGCCGACCCTGCGTTATCAGGACGAACAGTTGCTGCTGGCTTGTGGTGCCAGCCAGATCGTGCCGTTCGGTGCCAGCTTGTCACGCTTCCTGACCATGGTGGAGAGCATCCAGGGTTACGTCTGGCGTCGACACCTGCCAACCGACTTCGATGCCTTGCTGGCACGTCTGCGGCCGCTGGCCATCTGCGGATTGGTAGCGCCACGGGCGTTCGCCGATGCAGTGCAAAGCATGTGGCACGGGGTGCGCAACGGCGAAATCGTCCACCAGTTGTTGGTGTTGCGCCCAGCGCCCGGCCTGACCCCGCTACAGGCTTGCTCGCGTACGGTATTCCGCCGTGATGGCGACATTGCCTGCGTGGTTGGCGAGGTGCTGTTCCTGTTCCTGTTCGCTTGCCGCTCCGAAGGGGTCGAGCAAGCGCTTGACCACATTTTCCAACTGTCATGGAAAGAGTTGTTCATCAGCCAGGAAGTGCTTGCCGGCGTCGACAGCCTGGCCACTCCGGCCTTCCTTGACAGCAACCTACCGCAGCCACCCCGGAGCGACACAGTGGCGCAACTGCCTGCACAGGCATGGTCGGCGCTGGCACCGCGCAAGGTAGGCCTGGCCAAGCGGGGCGACGCATGAACTTCGTGCAACTGCTGCAGGTGGTCGGCATTACCGCACTCGTCACGCTGGGCCTGGCCTTGTTGCTAGTGCGCCTGAGTTCGGCATTACGTGGCGGGTTGCGCCGCCGCCTTCCCCCCCGCTATCTGAAACCGCTGGGCGTACGCCGCCGCGCTGCACGCCAGGAACCCCAGAATGACTAATACCACCATCACCCTACCGGTACTGGCCCGCTGGCCTGGACTGGGAGGGTGGAACCTCTATTTTTTTGCAAAGTTTCTGCTGGTCGCACTTGGCATGCTCGACTTCCAGGCGCTGCCGAACCTGTTGTTCGCTGCGTTTCTGCTTGTCCCTTTGCCGGGCAAGTGGCTGCGTATTGCCCGGCAACTGCTGGCGGTGCCAATCGGCATCGCGCTGTTCTACCAGGACACCTGGCTGCCACCCTTCAGCCGCCTGCTTGCGCAGCCGGGGGTGCTGGACTTCTCGTGGGACTATCTGCTCGAGCTGCTGGGCCGCTTCATCAACTGGAACCTGCTGGGGGCGCTGGCAATGTTGCTGGTGGGTTACCTGTACCTACGCCATTGGCTGCGCCTGAGCACCCTGAGCCTGCTGGGGTTGGCATGGCTGTCGGTCGGCGGCTTGCCGTTGCTGGGTGCAAGCCAGGCGCCCGGCGTGGCGGCGCGCACCGCAGCCGAACCCGCGCCAGCCACTGCAGTAGCCGACAATGCCGCGCTCGACAGCTGGCTTGAGCGCTTCTTCGCCAGTGAGCGCGAGCGGGTGACGGCGTTCCCGGCCGTGAATGCCGATGAGCAACCGTTCGACCTGCTGGTGATCAACATCTGCTCGCTGGCCTGGGATGACCTGTCTGCCGTGGGGCTACGGGACAACCCGCTGTTGTCGCGCATGGACGTGATCTTCGACCAGTTCAACTCGGCGACCTCCTACAGCGGCCCGGCCGCCATCCGTGTGCTGCGAGCCAGTTGCGGGCAGTCGTCGCACGCTGGCCTGTACCAACCGGCCCCGGAGCAGTGCCTGTTGTTCCAGAACCTGGCCCGGCTGGGTTTCCAGAGCAATACCTTGCTCAACCACAGCGGCCGGTTCGACAACTTCATCGGCGACATTACCCAGCAGCACATGCCGCAACCGGGCATGCGAAATACCGACTTCCCACGGGCACTGGTGGGCTTCGACGGCTCGCCGATTGCCAGTGACCTGGATGTATTGCGCCGTTGGTGGGGGCAACGCAAAGGTACCCCGGACGAGCATGTGTCACTGTTCTACAACAGCATCAGCCTGCATGACGGCAACCGTATCGTCACTGCCGACGGCGGTACCCGCGTGGCCGACTATGCCACCCGCGCCAATCGCCTGTTTGGCGAGCTTGGCACCTTCCTTGACGAACTGGAGCGCAGTGGCCGCCGGGTAGTGGTGGCCATTGTCCCTGAGCATGGGGCCGCGTTGCATGGTGACCGCATGCAGTTGTCTGGCATGCGCGAAATTCCCACGCCGTCGATTACCCATGTGCCGGTCGGCCTGAAGTTCATCGGCATGGGCCAGCCTGCCCGCAACGAGCCGCTGCGGGTCACAGCTGCCACCAGCTACCTGGCGTTGTCCGAGCTGATCTCGCGTGTGTATGCGGGCCTCGGCCAGCAGCAGGTGCTGGATGTGCCCGGCCTGCTGACCGACCTGCCAACCACCGAGCAGGTTGCCGAAACCTCTGGCGCACAGGTGCTGAATTACCAGGGGCGTGCCTACATGCGCCTGCAAGGCCAGCCTGACTGGCAGCCGATCCCCAAGGAGCGCCCATGATCACTGGCAAGTCAGACCCGTCCGACCGTAGCGACGATATTGCCCAGTTGCGCCAGCACCTGGACATGCCAGAGCTGAACTATCAGGACATCTCGATGCTGGTGGGCGTTCAGCAGGCCCTGCAGCGCTGGCCATTGCTGGGTGAAAGCTGCAGGGCCAGCAGCGACGATGCGCTGTACGCGGCTGTCATCCAGCGCGAGAGGGTCGCGCCATGACCAGCCTGGCATTGCATGGGGTGCGCGGAGGCCTGGGGCGCAGCGCCTTGCTGGCTGCATTGGGCTACGCGCTGCAGGGCGTGGGCGAACGGGTGCTGTTGATTGACCTGTGCCCCAGCAACTTGCTCGGGCTGCACTTCAACCTGCCGCTGAATACATCCGAGGGCTGGGCGCTGGCCGAGCGGGAAGGGCGGCCATTCAGTGATGCCGTGTACGAGGTGCTCGATGGCCTGTGCCTGCTGCCGTACGGCAACCTGGCCGACGGTGCGCAGCACCGTGTGCCCGATGCGCAGTCATGGCGCGCCCGCCAGGTCGAGCTGGCCAAGCATTTCGACTGGCTGTTGTACGACCTGCCGCAATTGCCGGGCGATACCGCCGGCAACGGCATCGAGACTGATGTACGGGTACTGGTGGCGGAAGCCGAAATGGCCAGCCATCTGCTGCTCGGGCGCCGCCCGGTCGAGCACTTCGACATGCTGCTGGTCAATCGCTACGACCCGGCCAGCCGCTTGCAGAGCGACCTGTTGATGGTGTGGCGTGATCTGTTCCGTGATCGCTTGCCGATCCAGGTGGTCCATCGCGACGAAGCCTTCCTCGAAGCGCTGGCGTACAAGGCACCTCTTGGCCTTTACGCACCGCAGAGCCTGGCCTGCCGTGATGTGCAGAGTCTGGCGGTGCGCTGTCTGACGAGGCGCCAGCCGTGACCCTGACCCCTCTGTCGGCCTATACCTGGTTCACAGTCCGTGGCACGCGCCTGCCGGTTGCATGGCTGTTCACCCTCGGCGTGTGGCTGGCCTTCCTGTTCCTGCGCCTGGAGTCTCCTGCCTGGCAGGCGCTGCTGGCCGAGCGCCAACGCCTGTACCCGCAACTGGCGGGCAAGCGCCCCACGCTGGGTGACCCGCTACGCCTGTTGATCCAGAGCCTGTGGTTGCTGCTGCGGCGCCAACCGCAGGCACGTACTGCAGGGCCTGGCCGCCGCGCATTGGGCGCGGTGCGCATGCACCTGCGGGGGGCAGGCGGGGTGGCGCGCCACTACCGCGGCCTGCTGATCGATGCACTGCACCAGGTGCCTGCGCGCTACCGCGCCAGTGCTTTCAGGCACGAAGCCTCGGCACGCCTGCGCGGCCTGAACGCGGTTGCCCGGCGGACGTTCTACAGCGTGCTGACGGTGTTCGCCCTCAGCCTCGCCCTGCTGTGTGTGACCGAGCCGTTCGGCTACCTGGCGCAGCTGATGTTCATCTGCCTGCTGCTGGTCATCGCCATGCTGGTGCGACACATGCCGGGGCGTTTCCCGACTTTGATGCTGATCGTGCTGTCGACCATCATCTCCTGCCGCTATCTGTGGTGGCGCTACACCTCGACCCTGAACTGGAACGACAACACCGACTTGGTATTCGGGGTGATCCTGCTGGCGGCAGAAACCTATTCGTGGTTCGTGCTGATCCTGGGTTACATCCAGACCAGCTGGCCATTGCAGCGCAAGCCGGCGAACCTCCCGGCCAACACCAGGCACTGGCCAACCGTCGATTTGCTGATCCCCACCTACAACGAAGACCTGTCAGTGGTGCGCACCACGGTAATGGCCGCGCTGGGCCTGGACTGGCCACGCGAGTGCCTGCGCATCTACATCCTCGATGATGGCCGCCGCGACACGTTTCGTGCCTTTGCCGACGAAGTGGGGGTAGGGTATATCGTGCGGCCCGACAGCAAGCATGCCAAGGCCGGTAACCTCAATCATGCGCTGGGCGTCACCGACAGCGAGTTGATCGCCATCTTCGACTGCGACCATGTACCGGTGCGCTCCTTCCTGCAACTGACCGTGGGCTGGTTTCTCAAGGACTCGAAACTGGCGCTGGTGCAGACACCGCACCATTTCTTCTCGCCTGACCCGTTCGAGCGCAACCTCGGCTCGTTCCGCCGCCGCCCCAACGAAGGGGAGCTGTTCTACGGCCTGATTCAGGATGGCAACGATATGTGGAACGCGGCGTTTTTCTGCGGCTCTTGTGCCGTGCTGCGCCGCACCGCGCTGGAAAGCATCGGTGGTTTTGCCGTCGAGACCGTGACCGAAGATGCCCACACCGCCCTGCGCCTGCATCGCCAAGGGTGGACGTCGGCCTACCTGAGCATTCCGCAGGCCGCGGGCCTGGCCACCGAAAGCCTGTCGGCGCACATCGGCCAGCGCATTCGCTGGGCCCGTGGCATGGTGCAGATCTTCCGCACCGACAACCCGCTGTTCGGGCGTGGCCTTAGCCTGTTCCAGCGGGTGTGCTACGCCAACGCGATGCTGCACTTCCTGGCCGGCCTGCCGCGGCTGGTGTTCCTGACGGCGCCTCTGGCGTTCCTGTTGCTGCATGCCTATATCATCTACGCACCGGCATTGATGATTCTGCTGTACGTGCTGCCGCACATGATCCACGCCAGCCTGACCAACTCGCGGATGCAGGGCAAGTACCGACAAACCTTCTGGGGCGAGGTCTACGAGACCGTACTGGCCTGGTACATCGCCCGCCCGACCACGGTGGCGCTGTTCGCGCCGAAAAAAGGCACGTTCAACGTCACCGCCAAGGGCGGCCTGATGGAGCAGGAACAGTTCGACTGGCGCATCGCCCAACCTTACCTGTGGCTGGCGGCGCTCAACGTGGTGGGTCTGGGTTTTGCGGTGTGGCGTCTGTTCGCCGGCCCGACGTCCGAAATCGGCACGGTGATCGTCAGCTCGCTGTGGGTGATCTACAACCTGCTGATCATCGGTGCCGCAGTTGCGGTGGCCGCCGAAGTGCGCCAGGTGCGCCGCGCCCATCGGGTGCAGATGCGCTTGCCGGCGGGGTTGATGCTGGCCAGCGGTCATGCCTACCCCTGCACCCTGGTCGACTACTCCGACGGTGGTGTCGGCCTGCAGGTACAGCCAGGTCTGGAGCTGAACCCGGGGGAGCAGGTACGCCTGCTGCTCAACCGCGGCCAGCGTGAGTTCGCCTTCCAGGCGTGTGTCACCCGTACGGTCGGGCAACACGTGGGCCTGGTGTTCCACGACCTCGCCCTGCAACAGCGCATCGATCTGGTCCACTGCACCTTTGCCCGCGCCGATGCCTGGCTTGGCTGGAACGAGCAGCACGAGGTCGAGCGCCCGCTGCGCAGCCTGATCGATGTGTTGAAGCTGGGCGGCGTCGGTTACGTGCGCCTGGTCGAGCACATGCCGCCATGGCTGCGGGCGTGGTTGCGCCCACTGCGTTCGCTGGCGCTGTGGCTGGCCAGCTACTGGCCCCGCACACCGCGGGCCATCCCTTCCATGAACCCTGTTGATCGAGACGCATGATGACTGGTTATCCCGCGCGTACCTGGGGCCTGGCGATGGCGCTGTTTACCGCCTTGTCGCAGAGCGCCGCTGCTGCTCCTGTAGCCCCGCTTGCCGAGCCTGCGGTACCCACAACCACGGTACCAAACTGGCCGGTTGTGAAAACCTTCGAGCAGCTTGGGCATGCGTCCGACAGCCTGCTGCTGGGGGTACGCAACAGCGAGCATATCGAGTTCGGCCTGCGTCGCGATCGCCTGGCCACCGATGCCAGCTTGCAACTGGACTACACGCCTTCGCCAGCCTTGCTGCCGAACCTGTCGCACTTGCGTGTCTACCTCAACGACGAGCTGATGGGCGTAGTTCCGGTGGAAAAGGAGCAGTTGGGCCAGCGTGTACGTCGCCAGCTGCCGTTGGACCCGAAACTGCTCGGCGACTTCAACCGGGTACGTCTGGAGTTTGTCGGACACTATACCGATGTCTGCGAAGACCCGGCGCACAGCGGCCTGTGGCTTAACCTTAACCGCAAGAGCCAGGTACAGTTGCACGAGCAGGCGCTGGTGCTGGAAAACGACCTGGCGTATTTCCCGTTGCCGTTCTTCGATACTCGCGACACCGGCAAGGTAGTACTGCCGGTGGTGTTCAGCGGCGTGCCGAGCCTGGGCGAGCAGCGTGCGGCAGCAATCCTGGCATCCTACTTCGGCAGCCAGGCCGGTTGGCGCAAGGCCAGCTTCCCTGTGCTGTACAACCACCTGCCGGCCCGTGGCGAAAAACCTGCACCGAGCATCGTGTTTGCCAGCAACGACCGTCGCCCGGCGTTCCTCGCCGATCTGCAGCAGTTCCCGCCAGTCGACGGCCCCGTGCTGCAGGTGATCGATCATCCGGACGACCGCTTCAGCAAAGTGCTGCTGGTGCTGGGCCGTAACGACGACGACCTGATCAAGGCCGCCTCGGCGCTGGCGGTCGGCAACAATCTGTTCCGTGGCGCGCGCGTCAAAGTGGAGCAGATGACCGCGCTGCAACCGCGTCAGCCCTACGATGCGCCGAACTGGACGCGCACCGACCGGCCGGTGCGATTTGCCGAACTGATGGATTACCCCGAGCAACTGCAAGTCAGCGGCCTGCAACCGCGGCCGGTGACACTGGAACTGAACCTGCCGCCCGACTTGTTCGTCTGGCGCAACCAGGGTATTCCGCTGCGCACCCTGTACCGCTATACGGCGCCAGCGGTGACCGACGAATCGCGCCTGAGCATCAGCGTCAACGATCAGTACATCACCAGCATGCCGCTGATGGGCAATGACCGGCGCGGCGGTACCCTTGAGGAAATGCGCCTGGCAGTGCTGTCCGGTGACAACACTGCATTGACCGAGAACTCGCTGGTGCCGGCGCTGAAGATTGGCGACCGCAACCGCCTGCGCTTCGACTTCAGCTTTGCCAGCACCCTGGGCAGCGCCCAGCGCGATCGCTGCCAGACCTCGCTGCCGGTGGACGTGCGTGCAGCGATCGACGACAACTCCACCATCGACCTTTCCGGTTACCACCATTACATCGCCATGCCCGACCTGCGTGCATTCGCCCGCAGTGGCTTCCCGTTCAGCCGCATGGCCGACCTGTCCGAGACGCTGGTCATCATGCCGGCCAAACCTACGGCGATGCAGGTCGGCACTTTGCTCGACACGGTTGGCGGGTTGGCCGGACAGATCGGTTACCCGGCGCTTGGCCTGCAATTGATCGACGACTGGCAACAGGCCGCAGCGGCAGATGCCGACTTGCTGCTGATCGGCAGCCTGCCCGAGGCCCTGCGCGATGCGCCCAACCTTGGCCTGTTGCTCAGCGCCCAGCGTGACTGGTTACTGCAGGGCCGCAGCGCATCGTTGCCCGGTGGCCAGCGTTTCGATACTGAGCCGGTGGCTGCAAGCAGCCGCGTGGCGGTCAGCGCCCAGGCGCCGATTGCGGCCATCACCGGGCTGAAGTCGCCGTTCCACGAGCAGCGCAGTGTTGTGGCCTTGCTGGCCAACAGCGACAGCGATTACGCATTGCTGCGCGACGTGCTTGGCGATGTGGGCAAGCTCGATGCGGTGGCGGGTTCGGTAACGCTGGTACGCAGCAGTGGCGTGAGCAGCCAGTTCGTCGGCGAGCACTACTTCGTGGGCGCGCTGCCGTGGTGGCTGCTGCTGTGGTTCCACTTGTCCGAGCACCCTGTGTTGCTGGCGGTGATCGCGGCTGTTTGTGTGGTGCTGTTCGCCTTCTTGTTGTGGCGGGCACTGCGCTGGGCTGGCAAGCGCCGCTTGGGTGAGGCGGGGTGATGAAGCGCCAGATGCTGGTAGGGCTGGTCGCCTTGGGCCTGCCCGTTTTCGCCACTGCCGGGTCGGTTTGCCCATGGCCTGCCTGGGAGCGGTTCAAGGCCGAGCTGGTGAGTGTGGATGGCCGGGTCATCGACCCGAGTGACGAGCGCCTGATCACCACCTCGGAAGGGCAGAGTTACGCGCTGTTCTTCGCCCTGGTAGGCAACGACCGGCAAACCTTCGCGCAGTTGCTGCGTTGGACCAGCAACAACCTCGCCGAGGGTGACCTGGCCCGGCATCTGCCTGCCTGGCTTTGGGGCCGTGACGGGCAGCAGCAGTGGCAGGTGCTGGACGCCAACAACGCCAGTGATGCCGACCTGTGGATCGCCTACAGCCTGCTGGAAGCAGGGCGGTTGTGGGACCAGCCGGCCTACACGCAGCTGGGCCAGCACCTGCTGTGGCGTATCGCCGCGCAGACCGTGCGCAAGCTTCCAGGCCTCGGTGTGATGTTGCTGCCAGGTGACTACGGCTTCGAAGACGCCCAGGGTACCCGCCTGAACCCCAGCTACCTGCCGCTGCAGCTGCTCGACCGTTTCAGCGAGGTGGACCCATTGTGGGGTGAGCTGGCGGCCAACACGCGGCGTTTGTGGTTGGCATCGTCGCCAAAGGGCTTTGCCCCGGACTGGTTGCTGTGGACGCCGGCCGGAAAGCCAGCGGCAGACACGAAACATGGCAATGCCGGTGATTATGACGCCATTCGCGTGTACCTGTGGGTCGGCATGTTGGCCGAGGGGGCGGCGCAACGCCGCGAACTGGTGGCCCATTATGCGCCGATGGTGGCATTGACCCAGCGCCAGGGGCTACCTCCTGAGCACCTGGATACACGCAGCGGTGAAGCCCGCGGCCATGGCCCGGCGGGTTTCTCTGCGGCCTTGCTGCCATTGCTTGCTGCCTCGCCTGAGCACGTGGCCGGCTTGGCGGCCCAGCGCCAGCGCTTGCGCGAACAGCCGATCGAGGCCAAGGCGTATTACAGCCAGGTGCTGGCGCTGTTCGGCCAGGGCTTCGACGAGGCCCGTTACCGTTTTGACCCGCACGGCCGCCTGTTGCCGGCCTGGAGCGCGCCATGCAGCGAATGATCGGCGTGTTGATGCTGGCGGCAATAACCTGGCAGGCAGATGCGCAACCCAAGGATATCGATGAACAGCGCCAATGGCTGCTGGACCAGGTACGCCGCGGCGAAGCGCTGCACCGTGACGACCTGGTGCGCGATGCGCTGGGCCGTTTGCAGTTGCTTGAACCGCGCAACCCGGACGTGTTGCTGGCGGCCTTGAGCCTGGCATTGCGCGAGAAGAACAGCAGTGAAGCCGAGCAGTTGAGTGCGCGGATCAGTGCCGTTGCGCCTGGCAGCCTGCAAGCACGTCAGGCCAGGCGCCTGCTTGAACTTCAACAACCGGCGCCTGCGCGGCGCTTGCAGCAGGCGCGTCTGCTGGCGGTTACCGGCCGTAACGAAGAGGCGCTGGCGGTGTACGAACAGTTGTTTGCCGGCGAACCACCCAGCCTTGAATTGGCCCTGGACTACTGGCGCGTGCGCGGCAATCTGCCAGGCCAACGCCCAGAGGCGATCCGCCAGTTGCAGCGGTTGGATCAGCAGTATCCAGGCAGTGCCGGGCTGCGCCAGACCTTGGCTGGCTGGTTGTTCGCCGAAAAGCGTGACCGCGAGGCCTTGGCCCTGCTCGATCAGCTGGCGCGAGACCCCGGTGCACGGGATGCCGCTGCCCAGCGCGAGTTCGACTACCTGTCCGGGCAAGCCGTGAGTGCCACCAGCGCGGCGGCCTGGCAAGCCTTTCTTCAGCGTTACCCGGCTTCACCGTTGTTGGCACAGGCCAGCGAGACCTTGCAACAGCAGCGCAAGCTGCTGGCCGACCCGGCATGGCAGGCCGGTCAACGGGGTAAGGCGTTGCTCGACAAGGGCCGTAATGTCG
The DNA here is from genome assembly GCF_043103865.1 of Pseudomonas sp. yb_5. Lineage (NCBI taxonomy): Bacteria > Pseudomonadati > Pseudomonadota > Gammaproteobacteria > Pseudomonadales > Pseudomonadaceae > Pseudomonas > Pseudomonas sp. yb_5. The sequence goes on along the minus strand of NZ_JBICKE010000090.1, from coordinate 41,350 downwards.
AAGCCGAAACGCAGCTGCGCCGCGCCCTGCGCCAGTACCCGGGCGATGCCAGCCTGCAGGGGGCCCTGGGTTATGCGTTGATGCGCCAGGGCCGCCATGAAGACGCCCATGCTGCGTTCCGCGCGGCGAGCGCCAAGGAGCAGGACACCTACCGGATCAGCCAATGGAAGGACCTGGAGTCGTCCAGCCAGTATTGGGCCCTGCTGAAAAAAGCCGAGCGGGCCCTGGCGGCGAAAGACGTGCGCGGTGCGCGCACACTTTACCGGCAGGCTCGCCAGCAACGGCCAAAGGATGAATACGCGTTGTTGGGCCTGGCAGATGTCTCGCTGGCCGAGGGCGATGTGGCGGCTGCCGAGCGGCAGTACCTGCAGGTACGGCGTATGGCGCCGGATAACGAAAGTGCCGTGCGTGGCTTGATGCGCGTTTACCAGGCGCAATCGCCAGGCAAGGCGCAGGCATACCTGGACAGCCTGCCCCCACGGCAGCAGGCGCAGTTCGCCAGCCTGCGACGCAGCCTGGAACTTGCGCGGTTACGCCAGCAAGGGGACGAAGCCCTGCAGCGCGAGGACTGGTCGACGGCCAGCCACGTACTGGGCCAGGCCGCGGCTCTGGCCCCCGATGAGCCTTGGCTGGTGTATCAGCTGGCCAACAGTCTGCGTCACCAAGGGCGCAATGGCGAGGCCGACGGGGCATTTACCTGGCTGGTGCAGCACCAGCCACGTGATCCGGCAACGCGCTATGCCCACGGCCTGTTCCTGGCGTCCAGCGACCGTGATGCCTTGGCTCTGGACAGTCTGAGGGCGGTACCTCAGGCGACCTGGAGCGCGGACATGCACGCGCTGGAGCAGCGTGTTCAACGGCGTATGACCCTGGCCTCTGCGCAGCAGTTGCAGGCACAAGGCCGCAGTGCCGAGGCGACAGCCTTGCTTGAAGCCGGCCTGGCGCGTGGTGAAGGTAGCCCGGACGACTTGATGCTGTTGGCTGACTGGGCAGCAGCGCGTGGTGAACATGGCAAGGCGCGCAGCTATTACCAGCGTGTACTGGTCGTGCAGCCTGGGCGTCCTGATGCACGCCTTGGGGTGATGGAAAGCGCAGTGGCCGAAGGCAACCTGCAGCAGGCCCGGCACATGCTGGGCGTGAAGGTGCCACAATTTGCCGCTGATGACGGCAACGCCCAGCGGCGCCTGGCGGCGGTGTGGACCGCGTTGGGCGAACACGATCAGGCGGCCAGGCTGCTTGACCGTGTTGCAGCGCAGCAGACGCGCCCCGATCCGTTGTTACGGCGCGACGCCGCCCGCCTGGTAGCGCAGGATGATCCTCAACGAGCACTGGACCTTTATGCGGCGGCGATGGCCGATGCACAGTTGCTGGACCGTGCTGCCGTAGCGCCACGGGATGACCGTGCATTGACCCTGGCCAGCCGCGAGCAGGATGGCGACGACTGGCTGGCCCGCAGCCTGCGCAGTGATGTGGATGCCCTGTATCGCCAGCGCAATACCCATGTGACGCTGATGCATGACTACGGCTGGCGCGAGGATGACGGTACGCCCGGCACGTCGGAACTGAGTACCCAGTCGACCTTGTTGCATGTCGACACTCCTTGGCAGGAGGGCACCGCGTTTGCGCGGGTAGAGCGCATTGGCATGGATGCGGGGTCGTTCGAGCCGAACGATCAGGGGCGCTACACCCCCGACTTCGGCAGTTGCCAGTTTGTTGGCCAGACCGCTGACGGCAAAACACTGCCCGCGTGCACGGGGGGATCGCAGACTGCAAGCGGCAGTCTGTTGGCGTTGGGTTGGCAGGGCAGCCGCTGGGCGTTCGACCTGGGCACCACCCAGGGCTATGCAATCAACAACTGGCTGGGCGGCGCAACGGTCAACGGTGACCTCGGGCAGGTTGGCTGGTCGCTGACCGCCTCGCGCCGGCCGATGAGCAATTCATTGCTGTCGTTCGCCGGCGCACGCGACCGCCCGACGGGCGTGCGCTGGGGCGGGGTCACTGCCAATGGCGCCACGCTCGGCCTGAGCTGGGACCAAGGTGGCGACAACGGGGTGTGGGCCAGCCTGGGGCACCATTGGCTGTACGGCGAAAACGTGGCCGACAACCAGCGGACCCGGGCCATGGCCGGCTTTTACCACCGCGTGGTGGAAAAGGCCGACGAGCGTGTGCGTGTAGGCGTGACGCTGATGCACTGGCGCCACGACAAGGACCTGGGCGGCTACAGCCTGGGGCAGGGCGGTTACTACAGCCCGCAGCGTTACAGTTCGGTGGGCGTGCCGGTCAGTTATGCCTGGCGCAACTACGACTGGTCGCTGCTGCTGGAAGGTTCCGTCAGCTGGTCTCAGGCCCATAGTGGCAGTAGCCGCTTGTACCCGGACGCACACATCAACCGCAAGGTACTGGCGCAATATAGCGTCGATTCCAACCTTGATGCGATGACTGAAGCCAGCGACAGCAGTGGGTTGGGCTACCGCCTGCGCGGGCTGTTCGAACGGCGCCTGAGTGACCAGTGGGTACTGGGCGGCGGCTTCGACTGGCAGCACAGCGATGACTATGCGCCTAGCCATGGCATGCTCTACCTGCGCTACCTGTTCGAACCGTGGCGAGGCAACCTGGCCCTGCCGGTGACACCACTGGAGCCTTACAGCGAGTGGCGGTGACGGCAATCGCGGCGTTGCAAGGGGCGCGCCTGCACGGGGCGATGCGGGCCAAGGGTTGACACCAGGCACGCCGCCCCACCATTATCCAGCCATACCTACGCAACGGGCTTGCCAGCATGTCCCCATCCAACCACGCCATTTCCGCTTCGGGCTTCATCGCCCAGGCAGGCGCGTGCGTTGCCGTTGCCAAGAAATCCAAGAAACAGCCGCTCATCTGACCGAGGCGCGCTGTCTCGTCAGGTGGGCTGACGAGACAGAAGGCGCCAGGTATCCCTGCCACCACCTCCACTCTTCGCCCTGCTGACGCTGACTTTCGGTCAACATCAGGAGTTTTTGCATGTCGAATTTCCGTGGTATCTGGATCGCCCTCGTCACGCCAATGCGCGCCAATGAAATCGACTTCCCAGGCCTGGAAAAGCTGGTGAAGAAGCTGCTCGAAGACGGTGTGGCCGGTTTTGTGGTGTGCGGTACCACGGGTGAGGCGGCGGCATTGTCCAAGGTCGAGCAACTGGCGGTGCTGGATGCCGTGCTGGCCTGGGTGGAGCCGGGCAGGGTGGTCATGGGCCTGTCAGGTTACAACCTGCGCGAGCTGTTGGCCTTCCAGGCTGAAATCCAGCAGCGTGACATTGGCGGGCTGCTGGTTCCCGCACCTTGCTACATCTGCCCTTCGCAGGCTGGCATCGAAGCCTTCTTCGCCACCGTGGCCGATGCCGCCAGCGTGCCAGTGATCGTCTACGACATTCCCTACCGCACCTGTGTGCGTATCGAACGTGAAACCCTGCGCCGTATCGTGCGCCATCCACGCATTGCAGCGGTGAAAGACTGTGGCGGTGACAGCGAGACGACCATGGCCTTGATCGAGGACGGCCACGCCCAGGTGCTGGCCGGTGAAGACCTGCAGATCTTCAACAACCTGTGCCTGGGTGGGGCTGGGGCCATTTCAGCCTCCGCGCATGTGCGCGCCGACCTGTACGTACGCATGGTGCAGCAGGTCGACAGCGGCGATTGGGCCGCCGCGCGTGGTACGTTCTACCAGTTGCTGCCCTGGATCAAGGTGGCTTTTACCGAGCCCAACCCGGCTGTGGTCAAGGCGGCGTTGCAGCTGCAAAGCTTGATTGCAGACGAGCTGCGCGAGCCCATGCAGGCGTGCACGAATACCACCCGAGACAAGCTGCAAAGCGTGCTGTGCTCACTCGGCGCCTGAAGCGGCAACGGTTGATGGCGGGTTGACAAGCCGCCACACCCGGCATATACCGTTGGTTGTCAGGAGCCGCGCATCAATGGCGATGTCGCGGCCTCCACACCGAACCCCAAAGAGCAAATGAGCTCTCTCCGCATGCGGAGAGGGCTTTTTTTCGTCCCTGAAAAATAACAACAAGAGGTGGTCAACATGCGTCATGGTGATATTTCCAGCAGCAATGACACCGTCGGCGTCGCCGTGGTCAACTATAAGATGCCGCGCCTGCATACCCGCGATGAAGTGCTCGAAAACGCCAGAAAAATCGCCGACATCATTGTCGGCATGAAGCAGGGGCTGCCGGGCATGGACCTGGTGATTTTTCCGGAGTACAGCCTGCAGGGCATCATGTATGACCCGGCCGAAATGATGGAAACCGCCGTGGCCATACCCGGCGTGGAAACCGAAGTGTTCGCCCAGGCCTGCCGCAAGGCCAACGTCTGGGGCGTGTTTTCGCTGACCGGCGAGCGCCATGAAGAGCACCCGCGCAAATCCCCCTATAACACCCTGGTGCTGATCGACAACAACGGCGAGATCGTGCAGAAGTACCGCAAGATCATCCCCTGGTGTCCGATCGAGGGCTGGTACCCGGGCGACCAGACCTACGTTGCCGATGGCCCCAAGGGCCTGAAGATCAGCATGATCATCTGCGATGACGGCAACTACCCGGAAATCTGGCGCGATTGCGCCATGAAAGGCGCCGAGCTGATCGTGCGCTGCCAGGGGTACATGTATCCGGCCAAGGACCAGCAGGTGCTCATGGCCAAGGCCATGGCGTGGGCTAACAACTGCTATGTTGCAGTGGCCAACGCCGCGGGCTTCGATGGTGTGTATTCCTACTTCGGTCACTCGGCAATCATCGGTTTCGATGGCCGTACACTTGGCGAGTGCGGTGAAGAGGAGATGGGTATCCAGTACGCTCAGCTGTCGATCTCGCAAATTCGCGATGCGCGGCAGAACGACCAGTCGCAAAACCACCTGTACAAGATCCTGCACCGTGGCTACAGCGGTATGCATTTGTCTGGCGACGGCGACCGCGGCATTGCCGAATGCCCATTCGAGTTCTATCGCACCTGGGTGCTGGATGCCGAGAAGGCCCGCGAGGACGTCGAGGCCCTGACCCGGCGCACCTCGGGGGTGGCGCAGTGCCCGGTCGGCAGTCTTCCCTACGATGCCAAGGAAAAGGAAGCCCGCTGACGGGCTTGCCCAGCGTGCCTGCGGGCACGCTGTTTCACAAAGCGAGGGGAAGACCATGCCGTTCCTGAACGACCTGCTGGAGCAGACGCGTCGCGATGCGTCCTCCAGCGCTGCACTGAATGCCGAAAACTGCCACACCCGGGCAATCGTCGAGACCCACCAGCGTAGCGAAGACACCCTGCAGTCGCGTTTCCGCTTCGATGTCGCTGCCGTCATGCAGGTAGTACGCAACGAAGTACTGGGCCAGGACGAAGCCTTGCAGGCCATCGAAGATGTGCTCACGGTGGTGCGGGCGGATATTCTCGACCCGCGCCGGCCGCTGTTCACGGCACTGTTCCTCGGCCCGACCGGAGTCGGCAAGACCGAGGTCGTGCGTGCCCTGGCCCGCGCCCTGCACGGTGATGCCGATGCCTACTGCCGGGTCGACATGAATACGCTGGCCCAGGAACACTACGCCGCCGCCCTGACCGGCGCGCCACCGGGCTATGCTGGCGCCAAGGAGGGCCGCACGCTGTTCGACCAGGCGCTGCTGGACGGAAGCCAGGGACGCCCGGGGATCGTGCTGTTCGATGAGCTGGAAAAGGCCAGCAAGGAGGTGTCCCAGGCGCTGCTCAATGTGTTTGACAACGGCCTGCTGCGCTTGGCCTCCGGTGAAAAGAGCTTCAATTTTCGTAACACGCTGGTGTTCATGACCAGCAACCTGGCGGCAGACGAGATACGCCAGCACCGGCTGGGCCCGCTGGCGTCGCTGCGGCGCCTGCTTGGCCTGCAGGCAGCGCGCCGCGAGCGTTTGCCGGGTCTGGTGCGGCGGCGCCTGGTGAAGCGTTTTTCTGCCGAGTTCGTCAACCGCATCGACAGCACCGTGGTGTTCAATGCCATCGAACAGGAGGTGGGCGAGCGCATCGTTGAACTGGAGGTGTCACGCCTGAACCGGCGCCTTGCCAAGCATCACTGCCGCCTGCAGCTGGATGCTGCGGTGGTTGGCAAGCTGGCCAGCGAAGGCCATGACCTGGAGTTTGGCGCGCGTGCGCTCAAGCGCTTTATCCGCCATGAGCTGGAAGTGCCACTGGCCGAGTACTTGCTCGGTAACCGCATCCCATGCCGGGCAGAAGTGACGTGCATGACGGTGGCCGGCCACCTCGAGCGCGGGCGCATCCGTTTTTCGTTGCCGACATGATGGTTGTCACAGGATGGTGTGATGAGTAGACAAGACAGGCAATTGAAGGTGGGTTTGCTGTTCGCCGAAACCGGCGTTACCGCAGCCATTGAACGCTCGCAGCGCTGTGGCGCGCTGCTGGCGGTAGAACAGGTTAACCGCGAGGGGGGAGTGCTCGGCCAGCCGGTGCTGACCCTGGTCGGCGACCCCGGAGGCGACCCGGACCGTTATCGCAACCTGTGTGACGACTATGTGCGCAACCACGGCGTGCGCCTGATGCTCGGCTGCTACATGTCGCACACCCGCAAAGCCGTGATGCCCGTCATCGAGCGCGCCGATGGCTTGCTGTTCTATCCCACGCCCTACGAGGGCTTCGAGTACTCGCCCAATATCATCTACGGCGGCCCGGCACCCAACCAGAACAGCGCGCCGCTGGCGGCATACCTGACACGTCATTACGGCGCCAGGGTCGCCTTCGTCGGTTCCGACTACATCTACCCGCGGGAAAGCAACCATGTCATGCGTCACCTGTACAAGCAGCATGGCGGCGAAGTGGTGGAAGAAGCCTACATGCCCCTGTACCCCTCGGCCGATGACTTGGCCCTGGTGGTCGAGCGAGTGGTACGTTCTGCCCCGGATGTGGTGTTTTCGACCGTGGTCGGTACGGGGACGGCAAGCTTCTATCAAGCAATAGCACAGCGCTATGGCAATGGCCCTCGGCCGCCGATCGCCAGCTTGACTACCAGCGAGGCAGAAATTGCCGAAATGGGGGCCGAGGTGGCTCACGGCAACATCGTCGTGGCACCGTACTTCACCAGCGTCGAGTCGCCGCAAAGCAATGCATTCGTCAGTCAGTGCCGTGCGTTCTTTCCGGCCGATGTGCGCATCACTGCTTGGGCCGAGGCGGCGTATTGCCAGATGCGCATGCTGTGCCAGGCGGTGAATGCCACCGGCAGCCTGGAGGTGGAAGTGATCCGCAATCACCTGTACCACACGAGCATGGATAGCCCCCAGGGCAGGGTGCAGGTGGAGCAGCAGAACAACCATTCGCACCTGTTTTCACGCATTGGCGAGATCGATGCAAGCGGGCAGATCTGCATCAAATGGCAATCGCCTACGACCATCCGTCCTGACCCCTATGTGGTGGTTCACAACCTGGACGACTGGACTGCGAGCATGATGGGAGGCGGCCCCTCATGAGCACTTCGAACATCCTGAACACGCTGCGTGAACTGCACGTGGGCATTGTTTGTCCGCCCAGTGAAATCACTGATGCCCTGGTACTGCAACTGATGCGTATCGGCTGCTCGGTGAAGCAGTGCTGGCCACCGCCCAAGGCCTTCGACACCCACACTGACCTGGTGTTTTGCGGGGTGTTCGAAGGCCGCCACCATGCCGAGTTGGGCAAGCTGCTGGCCCAGGGCGGCGTACGCCTGACCGCCATCGCCTTGGTGGAGTACGAGAGCCCGACCATTCTTTCGCAAATCCTGGAGCTGGGGTGTCACGGCGTGATGGTGCTGCCGCTGGACAACCACAAGGTGCTTCCGGCGTTGGTGTGCGCCAGAAGCAACAGTGAGGCCCAGGCCCGCTTGATGCAGAAAAATGCCCAGTTGCAGGAGCGTCTGGAGCACCAGGCCGACATCAACAAAGCCAAGGTCCTGCTGATGGCGGCCCAGGGCTGGCAGGAGCCTGAAGCCCATGCCTACTTGTCGAAAGAGGCGATGAAACAGCGGTTGTCGATGCTGGAAATGGCAAGAAAAACCCTAAAACAATTCGAATGAGAAGAGGTTGCCATGTTGTACGGACTGGTTCTGCTGTATGTGGGTGCAGTGTTGTTCATCAACAGCATCTGGCTGATGGGGCGTATCACCGACCGCGAAGTGACGGTGATCAACCTGTTTGTCGGTTTGCTCAGCCTGTTGGTGGCGGTCTACCTGATCTTCGTGGTGGGCTCGGACGAAGGCATCAAGGCCGGAGCCTTGACCCTCCTGTTCGCCTTTACCTACCTGTGGGTGGCCGCCAACCAGATGCTGCAGGTAGATGGACGCGGGCTAGGCTGGTTCTGCCTGTTCGTCAGCGTGACGGCGCTGGTGGTGACAGTCAGCTCCATCCCTGGCGCCGAAGGGCTGTTGAGGGTGTGGGATGTGCTGAACTGGGCGGCGTGGACGGTGTTGTGGTTCAGCTTTTTCCTGCTGCTGGCGCTGGCCAGGAAGATCCAGCGTCTGGTGGCGGCAATGACCTTGCTGTGCGCGATCTTCACAGCCTGGGTGCCCGGGTTGTTGATCTTGTGGCAGCAGATGGGCTGACGACCATGCGCCCGCTGTGGAGCAGCCTTGCGCTGCTTACGGCAGGCGCTTTTCCATCGGCTGATACACCAGCCCGGCAAGCTCGCCCACGTCGCCTGCCGGGGTAAAGCCGTACCGTTGGTAAGCGGGTACAGAAGACAATGATGCCTTTACCGTCACCACCTCAGTTCTGGCATGCTCCAGTGCTGCGTTCATCAGGCGCTTGCCTATGCCCTGGCGTTGCAGGCCTGGTGCAATGAACAGCATCGCAACGTGACGGCCTTCCTTGAGCTCGATCAGCCCTGCGATAGCGCCTTCGACAAAACAGGCCAGCATGAGGTTGTCACCCTGCATGCGCTCGGCAAACGCCTGGGGTGCCGACACCTGGGTAAAGGTTTCGATACCTTGCGCCGACAGCGTGGGCGCGACCGCCTGCATGAAGGCATCCATGCACAAGGCGCAGGCCTGGGGGAGGTCGTCAGGGGTGAGCGTGCGTACTTGCATGGTAATCGTCCTTGTATGGTTTCCTTGTGCTGCCAACTTTAACTTGTTACGGGTTCAAGGGCCGAGCCTTGAGGCGTTAACCTGAGGTACACAGCTTGCGCTTTGATTGGCGGCCTCAAGCTGCCGTGGCAGCGCCCGGCTTGCGTTCGTCAATCAGGATGTCTTCGAAGAATGCCCCGACAGGTTCGGTAGGGTGGCACAGTTGTATCTCCAGCACCCATACCACCTCGCTCGGGACAATCTCCACCTCGGCCAGCTTGTCCTGGCTGTACAACACATGCGGGAAGTCGGCGATGCGATGCCCGGCCAGGTTGCGCTCCAGCTGCCAACCTTTGGCCTGGGCACTGCGCTCGGCGAAGTCATACAGTTTTCGCCCGGTCAACCCGCGGCCCCAGGCCTGACGAGTCTCGTCGAACACTTCATGCAGTGCCTTCACGCAGGCGTGGTGCAGGGCGTGCTGGCCAAACACGAACGTATCGCCATAATCACCTTCATAGCCATCCCATACCGGGCCAACGTCGACCACGACGATGTCCGTGGCGCGTAGCGCACGTTGAAGGTCAATGCCTTGCCGTGGCGTACGCACGGTATCATCGCCAAATCGGATGTAGGTGGGGTGCCAGGTGTGTGAGGCGCCCATCGCCTGCAGGGTATGCGCGGCCATCTCCAGTGCCTGTGCGGTGGTCATGCCGACCTGCAGTTGGCTGGCAATGGCGGCCACGGCCCGCACCGACTGTTCGCGGGCCGCGAGCATGCCGTCCAGCGAATAACGTGGGCCGACCTTTTCCAGCTCAGGGTGCAGCGTGCTGGCTGCTGAAGCCTGCGTTGTCAGTGCACCACTGGCGACAAAGGCCTCGGCCACAAAACGATGGGGCTGTACCCCTGCCGCAAGGCATTGCTCGCGAGTCTGGCTGATCATTGTGGCATTGCCACAGGCGTAGACCTGGGCTTCGCCCCAGCGATGCGTCTGGCTGAGCGCCACCTGCTGTATACGGGCCTGGGCCGAGAGTACCGGTTGCCAGTGGAAGTGTGGGTGCACACTGCTGGACACGTCGAGAAATTCGCGGTCATAAAAATCCGCCGGCGATGAGCCGCCCCAGTACAGCGTGACGTCGGCATCGCCGGCCAAGGCCGTCAGCAGCAGCGGCTTGATGCCGGCGTAACCTGTGCCGGTGGCGAAAAGGATCAGCGGGCGTTGGTCATCGTGCTGCCAGGTACAGGCGCCCAGCGGGCCTTCGAGCTTTACCGTTGCACCTGCTTGCAGGGTGGGCAGCAAACCTTCGGTGAACAGGCCGCCGCTGACCTTGCGGATGTGAAACACCAGTTGCCCTTGTTCCTGGGCAGGCAGGTTGGCGATGGAGAAACAGCGGCTGTCGCCGTTGCCCAACTGAAACCGCATGTACTGGCCCGCCCGCACCTCCAGCGGCTGAGCAGGCTGCAGCACCAGTTCGACGATATCTGCGCTCAGCGCGCGCTTGCCAACCACCTGTGCCTGGGTTTCCAGTGCTGGTGCGTCCAGTGACCAGCCGGGTATTTCCAGGCGCATGTCGCTGCAGGCGTGGCTCTGGCACAGCAACATCTCGTCGGCGGCCAAGGGATAGGAAGGCGGCGGTGTGTCCGCATCCCGCTGCTTGTCCTGATGCTGCCCCGATACCACCTTGACCTTGCACGAGCCGCAGGTGCCGCGGCGGCAGGAAAAGGGTACCGGCAGGCCGCTGGCGAGCATGGCATCGAGCAGCAGCTCCTGGCTGGCTTCGAAGGTTTTGCCCGAGGGCGACAATTCAATGACGTGGCGGCTTTGCATGAGCACCTCGGGGCAAATGGAGGTTCGATTGTTGCTATAGTCCAGGACCAGCAGAACCTCCAGTTTTGGATATTTCATATGGTCCAGCTTCGTAAATGGCAGCCACTGCTCAAACTCGATGGGGCACAGGCTTCGTACCGGCAGATCGTCGAAGGGCTGGTGGCCGCAATCAGCGAGGGTCGCCTGCGCCCTGGCACGCCGTTGCCGGGCACGCGGGAGATGGCGCAACTGCTGAACGTCAATCGCAAGACCGTGATCCTTGCTTATGAGGAAGCCGAAACCAAAGGCTGGCTGCAAAGCGTGCAACGCCGGGGCACCTTTGTCAGCCAGCAACTGGCGCCAGGCACAGCGGCCGTGCCCGGTGCCGTGCAGCCTTTTGCCCTGGCGCTGCCAGAGGAACCTGCCGTTGCCTACTTCAAGGCGAACGAACAGGCTGTAGCGCAGCAAGGGCGGCCGGGGGCCTTGTTCTTCGACAACGGCGCCTGTGACCACCGGCTGCTGCCACAGGCTGTGCTGCACCGCTATTACCGCAATGCCTTGCGCAGCAGCTTCACCAGCAACAGCGTGCGCCACGGCAGCGAGTGCAGCAGCCGCAATCTGCGCAGCGCCCTGGCCGACATGCTGCGGCACAATCGCAGCCTGAACGTTGGCGCCGAGCATATCTGCCTGACCCAGGGGGTGCAGATGTCGCTGTCCCTCGTGGCCAGTGTGTTGCTCAAGCCGGGTGACGTTGTGCTGGTCGAGCGCCTGAGTTACCCCCCTGCGTGGGAGATCTTCCGTCAGCTGGGTGCCCGCCTGGTGACCGTGGAGCTGGACCATGAGGGGTGCCGGGTCGATCAGCTCGAGGCCCTGTGCCGGCAGCACAAGGTGCGGATGATGTACATAACACCCCATCACCAGTTCCCGACCACGGTCAGCCTGCCAGCCGGGCGCAGGCAACAGTTGCTGGAGCTGGCGCGCCAGCATGCCTTTTGCGTGGTCGAAGAGGATTACGACTACGAATACCACTTTGCCGGGCGGCCTTATCTGCCGTTGGCCAGCGACCGCCATCAACGGCACGTGATTTACATTGGCTCACTGTCCAAGCCTTTGGGCAGCACGTTCCGTTGCAGCTATATCGTGGCACCGGTGGAAGTGACAACCGTGCTGGAACGCAGGGCGATGCTGACCCTGGGGCAGGGCGATGCAGTCATGCAGCAGATGTTGGCGGACCTGATCAATGATGGCGAGCTGAAGAAACACCTGCGCCGGGTCAACCGCGAGTACCGGCGCCGGCGTGAGACCTTGTTGGGGTGTTTGCGCGATGCGTTCGGTGAGCAGATCAGCGTGCAGGCGCCAGAAGGTGGTCTGGCGCTGTGGGTGAGGTTTGCCGATGGGATCAACGTGGATCAGTTGGTCGACAAAGCGCTGGAGCTGGGCCTGGTGGTGCGCAGCGGGCGACAGTTTTCACCGTTTGGCCATGCCGAGAACGCCTTGCGCCTGGGGTTTGCTTCGCTGGATGCGGATGAGATCCGGCAGGCAACCCAACGCCTGGTAGACGCAGCGAAAGCGATTGGCAAGGCGCGGTGGGTGTAGGCACGGCCATCTGCCGCGACAGGGGATGGCACGGGCTTCGCCCGTGTTCGCTGGCAAGCCCGCAGTGATCGCGCAGGCCTCAGGATCTGTGCAAGAGGGTTACTCCCCCAAGGATCCCGCGGCCTTTTGGATGTTCAGCAAGGCAGCTGCTCCTGCCTGTCAATGCGATAGCCTGAGCGCCCACTCAGGAACAGCGGGTCGTAGGCGTCGCCCCACCCCAGATGCAGCGCGCCGGGTCGCAAACGATAGTTTTCCCACGCCTTGCCGCGCGCCTTATAGTGGCGGGCTTTTCCCGATTGAAGTCAAAGGAGTGGCACACATGCGCGTACTAACCCTGCTTGCGGCAATAGGAGCCAGCTTGTCGCTGTCCTCAACGTTGGCAGCACCGAGCCAGGCAGTGCCAGCGCCTGGTGAGCGCATTTCGGTGCAGGTCGAAGGCGCGGGGCCGGACGTTATCCTGATCCCTGGGCTGGCTTCATCACGTGAGGTATGGGCGGGGCTCGCCACTACCCTGCGCCAGCAGTACCGCCTGCATCTGGTGCAGGTTGCGGGTTTTGCCGGCTCGCCTGCCGTGCCTTCTGTAGACGGTCGCGTGGCCGCTCCCGTTGCTGAGGCGGTTGCAGATTATATCCGCAGCCAGCACCTTGAGGCGCCAGCCATCATTGGCCATTCGCTGGGCGGTGAAGTCGCGCTGATGCTAGGCGCACGCCACCCCGAGCGGGTAGGGCGGCTGATGGTTGTCGATGCGCTGCCGTTCTACACGTTACTGATCGATCCCACGGCAACTGCTGAAACGGCCGCAGCGCAGGCTGGCACAGTGCGTGGCGCGATGTTGGCGGCCCCGGCAGCGCAGACCGAGGCCATGCAGCGCGCGGCCATCGACCGGTTGGCCAAGACGGCAGCGGTCAGGCCTGCACTGGTTGATGCGGCGCTGCGCTCGGACCGCCAGGCAGTAGCCGATGCCACCCATGAACTGATGATCACCGACCTGCGTCCCGAACTTGGCGATATCCAGGCACCGCTGGAGGTCGTGTATGCCTATGACTCCATGTATGGCATACCCGCTGCCAGCGTTGACGCAACCTTCGCTAAGGCCTATGCCGGGGCGCGAGGTGTCAGCTTCAAGCGTATCGATGGCAGCTTCCACTTCATCATGCTGGATCAACCGCAGGCGTTCGCCGAGGCGGTAGTGGACTTCCTCAGCCGCTGAGGTTGGCCTCAACGCATTCCGTTCGGTTACCGCACATAACCGCATCGCGGCGCCTCAAGCCTGCGCCAGTACCTCCGATAGCAGCACACCCACCCTCGAATCATCGATCAGAAGTGGTGCCAACAAGGAGTACTGCCCGCATGCTTGCAAACCTGAAAATTCGCACCGGAATGTTCTGGGTGTTGTCGCTGTTCAGCCTGACCCTGCTGTTTTCGACCGCCAGTGCCTGGTGGGCTGCCTTGGGTAGCGACCAGCAGATCACTGAACTGGACCAGACTGCGCACCAGTCGGACCGGTTGAACAATGCGTTGCTGATGGCGATTCGCTCCAGCGCCAATGTGTCTTCGGGCTTTGTCGAGCAGTTGGGTGGCCATGACGAGAGTGCAGGCAAGCGCATGGCGCTGTCGGTGGAACTGAACAACAAGAGCCAGGCGCTGGTCGACGAATTTGTCGAAAACGCCCGCGAACCGGCCCTTCGCGGGTTGGCAACCGAGCTGCAGGCAACCTTTGCCGAATACGCCAAGGCGGTAGCCGGGCAGCGTGAAGCGACTCGCCAGCGTTCGCTGGAGCAGTATTTCAAGGTCAATAGCGATGCCGGTAATGCCATGGCGCGGCTGCAAACCCTGCGCCAGCAACTGGTGGGCACACTGAGCGAGCGAGGCCAGCAGATCATGCTCGAGTCCGATCGGCGTCTGGCCAGGGCGCAATTGCTGAGCCTGTGCCTGTTGGGCGTGACCATGGTGCTGGCGGTGCTGTGCTGGGCCTTCATTGCCCAGCGTGTGTTGCACCCCCTGCGTGAAGCCGGTGGGCATTTCCGGCGCATTGCCAGTGGCGACCTGAGTGTGCCGGTGCAAGGGCAGGGTAACAACGAGATCGGTCAACTGTTCCATGAACTGCAGCGCATGCAGCAGAGCCAGCGCGACACCCTTGGGCAGATCAACAACTGTGCCCGGCAGCTGGATGCCGCCGCCACGGCGTTGAACGCGGTCACCGAGGAAAGCGCCAATAACCTGCGTCAGCAGGGGCAGGAGCTGGAGCAGGCCGCGACTGCCGTGACCGAAATGACCACGGCAGTGGAGGAGGTTGCGCGCAACGCGATCACCACCTCGCAAACCACCAGTGAGTCCAACCAGCTGGCCGCGCAAAGCCGCCGGCAAGTCAGTGAAAACATTGACGGCACCGAAGCCATGACCCGCGAAATCCAGACCAGCAGTGCGCACCTGCAGCAGTTGGTGGGGCAGGTGCGGGACATCGGCAAGGTGCTGGAAGTGATCCGCTCGGTGTCCGAGCAGACCAACCTGCTGGCGCTCAATGCTGCCATCGAGGCGGCCCGTGCCGGTGAGGCCGGGCGCGGCTTTGCGGTGGTGGCGGATGAGGTGCGCACACTGGCCTACCGCACGCAACAATCGACCCAGGAAATCGAGCAGATGATCGGCAGCGTGCAGGCGGGGACCGAAGCTGCGGTGGCTTCCATGCAGGCCAGCACCAACCGCGCCCAGTCGACACTGGACGTGACCCTGGCCTCGGGGCAAGTGCTGGAGGGCATCTACAGTGCGATCGGCGAAATCAACGAGCGCAATCTGGTCATTGCCAGTGCGGCCGAAGAGCAGGCTCAGGTGGCGCGGGAAGTAGACCGCAACTTGCTGAACATCCGCGAACTGTCGAACCATTCCGCGGCAGGTGCGCAGCAGACCAGCGAGGCGAGCAAGGCGTTGTCGGGGCTGGTGGGGGAGATGACGGCGTTGGTGGGGCGGTTCAAGGTTTGAGCCGCTGCGCCTGCGTGGAACATTAAGATAAGGTTAAACTTATTCAAAGTTCCCCTTGCGGGTTGACTTCGATACTACGCTTGAATAAAGTTCGACCGCCCCGAGCGCGGGGCCTTTTTTCCCTTCACTGAAGAATTCAATGGACACAGTATCTAGTCGCTGTCTGACCCCTGCCGTATGGCCCGGTCAGGCACTTGAACCGGAACACCGGTCCCGACACCCCGGTCGGGCAAGCCGCGCCAGAGCCTGATGCTCCCCGTGACTTGCCGCCGCCGGTGTTGGCCGGTTGGAGGCAAGCTCATGAACCTCACTTCATTCGTTTCACATCGCCAGCCTGCGTGCCTTGCGCCGCGGCAGGCCCGCGCCTGGCCGCTGCGTCTGCACGGCTATCTTGACCACCACCAGGACCCCCCAAGTAGTTGCGGGGTGCTGGCGCGTCTTCATGCACGCTTGAGCCCCCGCACTTCTCACTGAATAAAAGATATTGAGCGGTATCTTTATGCTCGAGCTTTTCACGTTAAAAGTTCGCGGGATGACTATTGCCCTGTGTTTATGAAAAGGAATTAAACCATGGATTGCGCGAGTAGAAAGTTCGCTGCCGAAACAACTTCCGACTCTCGGCAGCGGACAGACAACTGTCGGAAAGAACCAGCATTATTCAGCGACCCGACATGCCTTCGTTCACCGCCTGAGTGAAACGTCTGTGTGTCGTGCCGCCGCAGCGGCAGGAGCACAGCAACATGACTGTCAAACACCGTAACACCTTATCGGCCAAGGCCGAACGCGAAACCCGCCTGTCCACCCGCGCCGCCCGTGAAGCGCGCAATGGCCTGGCGGTCACCCTCGCCAATCTCGATGCCAGCGATCAGGGCCTGACCGAGCACGAAGCCGCCAAGCGCCTGGCGCGCGATGGGGCCAACCAGGTCGCCCACGGCCCGCAACCCCACGCCTTGGTGCAGTTGCTCAAGGCCCTGCATAACCCGTTCATCTATGTACTACTGACCCTGGCCGGGATCAGCTTCGTCACCGACTACTGGCTGCCGCTCAGCGCAGGCGAAGCCGACGACGCCGACCTGACCAAGGTCATCATCATCATGACCATGGTCAGCCTCAGCAGCCTGCTGCGCTTCTGGCAGGAGTACCGCTCGAACAAGGCTGCCGACGCGCTCAAGGCAATGGTGCGCACTACCGCCACTGTGTTGCGCCGCGAGCAGATCGGGCAAGCCCCGCGCCTGCGCGAAGTGCCCATGGACGAACTGGTGGCCGGCGACATCGTGCAGCTTTCTGCAGGTGACATGATTCCCGCCGATATCCGCCTGCTCGAAGCGCGTGACCTGTTTATCAGCCAGGCCGTGCTCACTGGCGAAGCGTTGCCGGTCGAAAAGTACGACACCTTGGGCAATGTCGCGCAGAAGTCCGCCGCCGAGCATGGCGCCCGCCAGGACAACCTGCTCGAGTTGCCGAACATCTGCTTCATGGGTACCAATGTGGTCAGTGGCCGCGCCCGCGCCGTGGTGGTCGCCACCGGCCGACGCACCTATTTTGGCTCGCTGGCCAAGGCCATTGCCGGTTCGCGCAGTCAGACCGCGTTTGACCGCGGCGTGAACAGCGTCAGCAGCCTGCTGATCCGCTTCATGCTGGTGATGGTGCCGGTGGTGTTCATGATCAACGGTGTGGTGAAAGGCGACTGGGGTGATGCCTTCCTCTTCGCGCTTGCCGTGGCAGTGGGCCTGACCCCGGAAATGCTGCCGATGATCGTCAGCGCCAACCTGGCCAAGGGCGCCGTGGCCATGGCCCGGCGCAAGGTGGTGGTCAAACGCCTGAACGCCATCCAGAACCTGGGCTCCATGGATGTACTGTGCACCGACAAGACCGGCACGCTCACCCAGGACCGGATCATCCTCGAGCACCATGTGCGCTTCGACGGCCAAACCGACAAGCACATCCTCAAACTGGCCTGGCTCAACAGCCATCACCAAAGCGGCATCCGCAACCTGATGGACCAGGCCGTGCTGCATTTCGCCAGCCAGGATCGCCAGTTCCAGGCGCCTTACGCCTACGCAAAGGTCGACGAACTGCCGTTCGACTTCATCCGCCGCCGCCTGTCAGTGGTGGTGAAGAATGCCTTGGGCGATCACCTGCTGGTAAGCAAAGGGGCGGTCGAGGAGATGCTCGCCATCGCCACCCATGTGCAGGAAGGCGACAAGGTCGTTGCCCTTGATCCGTGCCGTCGCCAGCAGCTGATGGCCAGGGTCGATGCCTTCAACCAGGACGGCTTCCGCGTGCTGGTGGTTGCCACCCGGGAGATCCCGGCGGCCGAAGGCAAGGCGCAGTATCACACCGAAGATGAGCGCGATCTGGTCATCCAGGGCATGCTGACCTTCCTCGACCCGCCCAAGGAAACTGCCGGCCCGGCCATCGCCGCCTTGCGCGACATGGGCGTGCAGGTAAAGGTACTGACCGGCGACAACCCGGTGGTCACGTCCAAGGTCTGCCGTGAAGTGGGCCTGGCGCCAGGCCAGCCCTTGCTCGGCCAGGACATCGAGGGCATGGACGACACCACCCTGAAGCTTCAGGTGGAGGAGCGCACCGTCTTCGCCAAGCTCACCCCGCTGCAGAAATCACGGGTGCTCAAGGCCCTGCAGGCCAATGGTCACACCGTGGGCTTCCTTGGCGACGGCATCAACGACGCCGCCGCCCTGCGCGATGCTGACGTCGGTATCTCGGTGGACAGCGGCACCGACATCGCCAAAGAATCAGCCGACATCATTTTGCTGGAAAAGAGCCTGATGGTGCTCGAGGAGGGCGTGCTCAAAGGCCGCGAAACCTTCGGCAACATCATGAAGTACCTGTGCATGACTGCCAGCTCCAACTTCGGCAACGTGTTCTCGGTCCTGGTGGCCAGTGCGTTCATTCCGTTCCTGCCGATGCTGGCGATTCACTTGTTGCTACAGAATCTGATGTACGACTTTTCCCAGCTGTCGTTGCCCTGGGACCGCATGGACAAGGAGTTCCTCAGCAAGCCACGCAAATGGGATGCCCGCAACATCGGCCGATTCATGTTGTGGATAGGTCCTACGTCGTCGATCTTCGACATCACCACGTTCGCCCTGATGTGGTACGTGTTCGCCGCCAACAGCGTCGAAATGCAGGCGCTGTTCCAGTCTGGCTGGTTCATCGAGGGCTTGCTGTCACAGACGCTGGTAGTGCACATGCTGCGCACTCGCAAGGTGCCGTTCTTCCAGAGCACCGCTGCATTGCCAGTGATATTGGCAACGGGGCTGGTCATGGCATTGGGTATCTATATCCCGTTTTCCCCTGTGGGCGCGATGGTTGGCCTGGTGCCGCTGCCGTGGGAGTACTTCCCTTGGCTGGTCGCTACCCTGCTGGGCTACTGCGTGGTCGCCCAGGCCATAAAGACCCTCTATATCCGCCGTTTCGGCCAGTGGTTTTGAGCCATTCAAGGAGATCCGACCATGCGAGTGCTGATCTGTGCAGGACGCAACTACGCCGACACCCGGCGCTGCCGGCAGGCCTTGGACGACGTCCAGCGCCAGCGGCCGATCCGGGTGTTGATCCACGGTGGCAGCCAGTTCCTTGGCGGGGAAATCGAAAGTTGGGCACGCGAGCATGGCGCCGATCTGGTGCGTTACCCGCCAAACTGGCAGTTGCACGGCAAGCAGGCCGAACGCCTGCGCAACCTGTTCATGCTCAATGACAGCCGCCCTGACTTGTTGCTTGCCTTGCCCGGGGGGGATGACACCGAGGAGCTGCTGGCCAGGGCCCGTGGTGCCGAGGTTCAGGTGATTTGCGCCAGGCAACCACGTCAGCCTGAGCGGGGCGATTGCAGCTAATGCAAGCGCCTGGGGCCGTACGGTACCTGTGGCAGCGGGCTTGCCCGCGAAGCAGGCGCCTCGGTTTCACGGCCTCAAGCATTGAGCAGCCGCCCTGGGCGGCTGCTCAGCCTGGCTGCACTGCCAGATCGTTGCTGACGTTGCGCCCCAGCACCAGCACGGTGACAAAGCCACAGCCCACCAGCGCTGTGGCCAGGCTCAGCAGCACCGCAGTGCCCATGTGGTCTACGACTTGCCCGCCGAAGAACGACCCCACGGCAATGATCACCTGGAACATGGCCACGAACAGTGGCATGCCACGCTCGACATCCTTGGGCGCCACGACAAACATCCAGATATTGGCGCAAGCCGGGAACGCACCGAAGGCAAAGCCCCACAGTGCGATCAGCATCGCGGCTCCCGTCATGCCGGTGGCGAAGTGTGGGAACAGGGCGGTGCTGACTGCGATCATGAGCGCGACCAGCATCAGCGTATGCCGCACGCTGCGGTTGGCTGCAAAGCCGGCGAAGATGTTACCCATGAAGCCGGCCACGCCATACAGCAGCAACAATGAACCGATCGTAGGCCCGTCAAAGCCGGCATTCTGTTTGAAAAACGGTGCGACATAGGTGTACGCAGCAAAGTGTGCCAGGCCGATCAGCAATACGGCGATCAAGCCGACCCGTGCTTGCGGGTTGATGAACAACGCCGGCAGGTCGCGGATGCGGATGGCCTTTTCCGGCATCAGCCGCGGCAGCAGGAATACCTGTGCCAGCAGCACCGGTACGCCTACCAGTGCAGTGACCAGGAAAGTCATGCGCCAGCCCATCAGGCCACTCAGCCACGTGCCCACAGGCACGCCCACTACCGTCGCCAGGGTTACGCCCGCCATGATGATGGAGTTGGCTTTGGCTACGCCCATCCCTTCAGGTGCCAGGCGGCCGCTGAGGGCGATGGCTGTGGCCCAGAAGCCGCCAATACTGATACCCAGTAGCACCCGGCCGGCCAACAGCAGGCTGAAGTCGCCGGCGTAGGCCACGATGGCGTTGGCGATGATCATGATCAGCGTCAGGCCGATCAGCAGGTAGCGCCGGTCCAGCGCGCCGACGCCTACGGAAATCAACGGGGCGGCCAACGCAGCCATGATGCCGGGCAAGGTCACCATCAGGCCGGCAAGGCCTGCACTGATGCCAAGGTCGCTGGCCACATCGTTCAGCACCCCCACCGGGAGGAACTCACTGGTGACCAGGGCGAACGCACCCACGGCTACTGAGAGGATTGCCAGCCATTGCTGGGTGACACTCTGTTGATTGTGTTCGGGAAGGCCGCGGGGGGCCTGGCTGTTGCTTGGCATGGGTTAGGTTCCATGAGGGATCTCGCCTGTAGCAGGCGCAAGAGCGGGGGGATTTGCAGGCGATTGTAGAGACGGCCTTGCCTGGCCGACAGGCAGGCCGCTCGATAGTAATCATCAGTGCAATCGATGAAACGCCTTGCGTAGAGCGGCTGCTCTGAGCAATGGCGTCCCGCTTGCGAATGCTATGGGCGGGGGCCTTTCTTCCCTAACCCGCGCGCCGTCAGGCTAGCCAAGGGCGCTTGTGCTTGACCCGGACAGGTGCAAGAGGCGGCACTGCAGCGTGCTCATGCCGCCTATGGCGCCACCAGCACATCACACAGTGATTCGTTCAGCACATGCTTGGTGACGCTGCCCACCAGCAGCTCCTCCAGCGCGCTTGCCCCCTGCTTGCCGACCACAATCAGGTCGCACTCCAGCTCCTGCTCCTGCTCGACAATGCACCAGCCCGGGTTACCGTGCACCAGGACCTGCCGTGCATCGGCCATGCCGGCAGCCTCACTCAACGCCGCGAGTTGTGCTTCTGCATCCTTGCGGATGACATTGCGGTACTGGGTGAGGGTGCCGTGGTCGATATGGGCGAAGCGCACGCTGGCTTCGAATGGCGCTTCGTACACATGCAGCAGAATGATCTCTGCTTGCGGGGCAAGGGCCTTGGCCAGTTTGATGGCGCGCAGTGAAACGGGCGAAAAATCGACTGGCACCAGCACGGTGCGGTAGGCATCACGCGGGGCCGGCTTGACCACGAGCAAAGGGCAGGGCATGTGGTTGAGCATTTTCTGCACGGTTGACCCCAGCAGCAGGCGCCGCGCCACGCTCTGGCCCCTGGCGCCACACACCAGCAGGTCGCTGTGCTTGTCCTGCGCCACCCGGTTGATCTCCGTGATCACCGAGCCGCTGGCAACCTGCACGCCAGCGGAGATGCCGTAGCGCTGGAACAGCATGGCTGCCAGTGCGCGGGTTTTTTCGCCTGCGCTCTCCAGTACGCGTTTCAACAGGTCGTCATCAGGCGTCATCAACTGTTTGAGGCGCTCGAAGGGGGCCGGGTTGGCAACGTAGAGCAGGTCCAGCGAGGCCTGCTGCGCATCGCTCAGGTAGGCAGCGCGCTCAGCTGCGTTGCGGGCGTGTGGGGAAAGGTCGGTGGCAACCAGTATGTGTTTCAGCGGGTTCATGTGGGGCTCCTTGTCCAAGGTTGCGCACCGTGATCAAGCGGTAAACCTTGAGCACAGTGCGCCTGGCGGTACTTGAGTCGTTCCTTGCGTGCAGCCATCGTCGCGCGAACCCGGCGCGAGGGCTTGATTTGGGTCAATGGAGTGTCGGTGCGGCGGCGGATCATGCCGGCAACAGCACGCAACCAGGCGCAGCCAGACCCTGACGTTCAGGCAGTAACGGCCGACCATTGCTCGAACGCTGCCTGCATTCTTTGCCGGGTCTGTGCGTCGGCGGGGATCAGGTGTTCGATGCGCAGTGATTGCACGGTGACATCCAGCGGCATACCGAAGGTGGTGAACGTGGACAGGAACCTCAGCTCGCCATACGGGGTGTTCACGCGGGTCAGCAACAAGGGGGTGGCTGTCGCCGTCTGGCACGGGCTTGCCGGGGCCGGCAAGTCGCGCAAGTGCGCTGCCAGTGCCGGATTGCCTGCGGCCTCCCTGGATGCGCGGTGCCAGGCTGCAGCGCGGATTTCCGGCGCGTTGACCAGGTGATCACCCAGACCACCGGGGCACAGCAGTGTCTGCAGCAGGTTGAGGCCGGTCGCCGGCTGTGCGCTGACACCGGCCATCGCCAGCAGCAGCCCGGTACTGGTGTTGGCGGCGATGACGTCCCAGCTGCTGTCGATGACGATCGCCGGAGCGGGGTTGTTCACCTGCAGAATATGCTCGATGGCAGTATTCACCAAGGCCAGTTCAGGCGCATCGAGTGGCGTGGCGGCATAGCGGGGCGCGTATCCAGCAGCAACGAACACTTCATTGCACCGCTCCAACGGCGTATCCAGGGCCGACAGGAGGGCATGCAAGGTGCCTGGGCTGGCTTTGGCGCGTCCTGTTTCCACACAGCTCAGATGACGCTGCGACAGCCCTGTCAGCAGCGCCAGTTCCAGCTGGCTGAGGTTGGCCTGACGGCGCAGTTCGCGAAGATGCTGGCCCGCTGAGATGTGCGGGGCAGGGGTGCTGCGATGGAACAGATGATGATTCATGCGTTGCCCTGATCGTCCTTGAGTGCAATGTCCATGACCTCACGGGTCATTGAGTGCAAGCAACCCTATCACTACTGTGCCGGTAAACCCTATCAAGGAGAGCCCTATGGGCTTGCGTAACCTGGTGACCAGAGGCGTTGCCGAGGGGGGCCAGCCATGAGCGGTGCTCTGCAGGTCTATGCGCTGTGCGTGGTGGTGCTGTCCCTCAAGATGTTCCTGGTTTCCTGCTATCAGGGCTATCACCGCTTGCGCTTTGTCGCGTTCACCAACCCGGAGGACGCTGCCGTGTTCAGGCGCGTCGCCCAGGCCGTTGAACGCCCGCAGGTGATACGTGCTGCCAAGGTATGGGCCAACGATCTGGAGAACATCCCCATGTTCTTTGCCCTCGGCGGGCTGGCTGTCGCGCTGGAGGCAGCCACGCTGCCGGTGCTGTGGCTGAGTACGGTGTTCACGGTTGCCAGGGTCCTGCACACGCTGGCCTATCTGCGGGGCCTGCAGCCATGGAGAACGTTGTTCTATGGCATTGGGGTCATCTGCCTGCTGGGCTTCTGCTCACTCATCGCAGCGAAAATAGGCGACTGACCCAAAATATTGCATGAGTCATCTTGATGCTTTCACATAGCAGTACTAATACTTAAGCACTGCCGAAGGGGATGATCATGCAAACACGCTTCGTTGTGGTTCCCGCAGTGCCACCCAAGAAAGAGGCTTATCCTCGGCGGCTTGGCTTTCCCGCCGCACTGGGGGAGGGGTATGACCTCTATGACACGCAAGACAAGATGCGTCTGAGCCTGAACTTTTCCACCCGTGCCCAAGCCGAGTTCGAATGTGCATGCCGCAACCGCTGTGGGGATGCCGGTGATGCAGATCTCGCCAGTATTGGTTGATCGCCTGCAGTGGCCCGGTTCTTGTTCCTTGTGCTGCTTTGCAGGGGCTATCGCCACATTCAAGCGTTTGCGATGAGGCTGGAACCGTTTCAGGGTTCCGGCTCAGCGGCTGATGGCACAGGCAAAAAGCTCTACTGCGCGGCTTGCCATTCAACAGTCACAAAGTTGTAACACAGCTGATGCAAAGTGTGCTGGCCATCACACGGAGCACTTTTTGATGAAACGCCTGATGAAGTCTGCTGCACTCGCCGTTGCGGTTTCCCTTTGCGCCACCTCGGCAGCCTTTGCTGCAGAAAACGTCCGCTTGACCGGTTCGGGCGCCAGCTTCCCTGCACCGATCTACCTGACCTGGTTCAAGGACTTCAGCAAGAACACGGCTGGCGTCACCGTCGATTACCAGTCCAAGGGCAGCGGTGCGGGCGTTCAGGACTTCCTGAACAAGACTGTCGACTTCGCCGCCAGTGACTCGGCCATGAGCGAAGCAGACATTGCCAAGGTTGGCGAAGGCGTGCAGTTGCTGCCAATGACAGCCGGTGAAATCGTCCTGGCTTACAACCTGCCGGGTAACCCTAAAGGGCTGAAGCTGCCGCGCGACGTCTACTCCAATATCTTCCTCGGCAAGATCACCCAGTGGAACGACCCGCAAATCGCGGCGGCCAACCCTGACCTGAAGCTGCCTGCCACCCCGATCACCGTGGTCGTGCGTGCCGACTCCAGCGGCACCACTGCCGTCTTCACCAAGCACCTGTCGGCCATCAACGCTGACTTCAAGCAAGGGCTGGGCGAAGGCAACACCGTCAACTGGCCGGCCACCGACAAGTTCATCAAGTCGCCGAAGAACGACGGCGTAACCGCCACCGTCCGCCAGACCCCGGGCGCCATCGGCTACATCGAGTACGGCTTCGCCAAGCTGGCCAAGGTCGATTTCGCCGTGTTGCAGAACAAGGCTGGCCAATACGTCGTGCCGAATGCCGAGAGCGGTGCCGAAGCACTGGCAGCGGTGAACATGCCGGAAAACCTGGTGGCCTGGCTGCCTGATCCGGACGGTGCCAAGTCCTACCCGATCACTTCCTACACCTGGATGATTTTCCGCAAGGACAACGGCAACCCGGAAAAAGCCAAGGCCATGCGTGAAATGGTCGAGTACAGCCTGACCAAAGGCCAGACCATCGCCGACTCGATGGGTTACATCCCGCTGCCGCCGTCGGTAGTCGATCAGGTGCGTAAAGCGTCCGCCAACATCCAGTAATACCCAGGCGCTCCCGGTATCGGCATGAAGCCGTGCCGGGGGTGTTTGTCTCTTGTCCCGGAACTCGCCAATGAACACTCCTTTTGCCATACCGGATAACCCCGACTCCGCGTGCCAGCCACCGTCTGCGAAAGACTTCCTGGTCGATCGCACCTTCCGTGCGCTTGCGCGCATTGGCGTGGTGCTGGTGCTGGCGCTGGTCTTCGCGCTGGTCTACGAAGTCGGCCGCAAGGCACTGCCCGGCATTGAAAAGCACGGTTTTGACGTGTTGTTCGGCAGCGTCTGGGACGTTAACCAAGGCAAGTACGGTATTCTGCCAGCGATCTGGGGTACGCTTTACAGCGCCTTGATCGCCCTGTTGATCGCCGGTTTCTTCGGCGTCAGCATGGCCATTTTCCTGACCCAGGATTTCCTTCCGGCCAAGCTTGCCGCGGTGTTTCGCACCATCGTCGAGTTGCTCGCCGCCATCCCCAGCGTGGTGTACGGCCTGTGGGGCATCTATGTGGTCATCCCGGCGATTCGCCCGCTGACCGCCTGGCTGAACAGCGAGCTGGGCTGGATCCCGTTTTTCGGCACCTCCCTCAGTGGCCCAGGCCTGCTGCCTGCGGCGCTGGTGCTGGCGATCATGATCCTGCCGACCATCGCGGCGGTTTCCCAGGATGCGCTGACCAGCGTACCGATGAAAACCAAGCAGGCTGCCTACGGCATGGGTACCACCCACTGGGAAGCCATCCTCAAGGTGATGGTGCCCTCGGCGGCTACCGGCATCTTCGGTTCGCTGGTGCTGGGCCTTGGCCGTGCACTCGGTGAAACCATGGCGCTGGCCATGCTGGTCGGCAACGCCAACACCATTTCCCTGTCCTTGTTCGCACCGGCCAACACCCTGGCGGCGCTGCTGGCGCTGAACTTCCCGGAAGCCGGCCCGAACGAGGTCGAAGTGCTGATGTACGCGGCACTGGTGCTGATGTTCATCACCCTGCTGGTGAACGTCCTCGGCTCTATGATCATGCTCTACGCCCAGCGTGGTAACAAACAATGACTGACCTGACGACCCCTGTAGCCGCGTTGCCCAGCCTGCAGCGCAAGCTGGAAGGCCGCGCCCTGCGCAGCCTGGTATTGACCACCCTGGCATGGTTTGCGGCACTGGTGGCCAGCGTGCCGCTGATTTCCGTGCTGTACATGCTGATCACTCGCGGCGGGGCACGCCTTAATCTGGAAGTGTTCACCGAACTGCCACCTACCGGCTTCGAGATGGGCGGTGGTTTCGGTAACGCCATGGCCGGTACCTTCGTCATGGTCGGCATTGCCGCCGCCATCGCTGTGCCGGTCGGTATCCTGGCAGCGGTGTTCCTGGCCGAGCTCGGCCCCGACAGCAAGCTGGCCAACGCTGCGCGCTTTGCCGCCAAGATGCTCACTGGCCTGCCATCGATTCTGGCCGGGGTGTTTGCCTACGCCCTGGTGGTGATGACCACCGGCACCTACTCGGCACCGGCAGGCGGCGTGGCCCTGGCGGTGCTGATGCTGCCGATCGTGGTGCTCACCGCTGAAGAGTCGATGAAGATGGTGCCCAAGATCATGAAGGATGCTGCCTACGGCATGGGCTGCACCCGTGCCCAGGTGATCTGGAAGATCGTCCTGCCCACCGGCCTGCCGGCCATCCTTACCGGGGTGATGCTGGCCGTGGCCCGCGCCGCTGGCGAAACCGCGCCACTGCTGTTCACCGCATTGTTCAGCAACTACTGGATCTACCACGACGGCGACCTGGCGGTGATGAACCCCACAGCCTCGCTTGCGGTACTGATCTACAACTTCTCCGGCATGCCGTTCGACAACCAGCTGGAGCTCGCCTGGGCGGCCTCGCTGGTGCTGGTCATGATCGTGCTGGTCATCAACATTTTGAGCCGAGTCTTCGGCAAGCCCAAGTATTGAGAAAGGGAGCATCCAACTTGAACGTATCCACTGCGCAAAGAGCCGCTCCCATGGTCAGCGAAGCCCCCATCGTCATGGACTGCAAGCTCGACAAGATTTTCTACGGTAACTTCATGGCCGTGCGTGACAGCCATGTGCCGATCAGGAAAAACGAGATCACCGGTTTCATCGGCCCTTCGGGCTGCGGTAAGAGTACCGTGCTGCGTAGCTTGAACCGTATGAATGACCTGGTGAAGGGCTTCCGTTTCGAAGGCCATGTGCACTTTCTTGGGCAGGATGTCTACGGCAAGGGTGTCGACCCTGTTGTAGTGCGCCGCTATATCGGCATGGTGTTCCAGCAGCCCAACCCGTTCTCGATGAGCATCTTCGACAATGTGGCCTTCGGCCTGCGCCTGAACCGCTACAAAGGCGACTTGGGCGATCGCGTGAAGCACGCCTTGCAAGGCGCCGCCCTGTGGGACGAAGTGAAGGACAAGCTCAAGGTCAGCGGGCTGTCACTGTCCGGTGGCCAGCAGCAGCGCCTGTGCATCGCCCGTGCCATCGCCACCGAGCCGGAAGTACTGTTGCTGGACGAGCCCTGCTCGGCACTCGACCCAATCGCCACCCGCCGCGTGGAAGAGCTGATGGTCGAGCTGAAAAAGGACTACACCATCGCCCTGGTGACCCATAACATGCAGCAGGCGATTCGTGTGGCCGACACCACCGCTTTCTTCTCGGTGGATATTTCCCAGGGCACCCGCACCGGCTACCTGGTCGAGATGGGCCCGACCGCGCAGATTTTCCAGAACCCCCGCGAGCAGCTGACCAGCGACTACATCAGCGGCAAGTTCAGCTGAGCCCTGCAAGCCCAAGGTGGGCGGGTGTTGCAGCCAGGAAGGTTGCAACGCCCGGCCGCGTTACCTTCCGTTAAAGTGTTACCCGGGATTACCAATGCGAGCGACGCGTCGTCTTGATCTGTCAGCGGTAGAGCGCGCACTGCGCGAGGTGCAGGGCCGCTTTACCGAACTCAGCCAGCATTTCACCGAACCGCGGGACCCGTTTACCGACGAGGTACTGCTGAATGTG
Organism: Pseudomonas sp. yb_5; assembly: GCF_043103865.1. NCBI lineage: Bacteria > Pseudomonadati > Pseudomonadota > Gammaproteobacteria > Pseudomonadales > Pseudomonadaceae > Pseudomonas > Pseudomonas sp. yb_5. The sequence continues at coordinate 13,445 of NZ_JBICKE010000090.1, read as the reverse complement.
CTTGAAGGCTATGCGCTGATTGACGACTATGTCGCCCGCGGTATCGACCTGTTCGACCTGCAACAGCTGAACCTGATGCTGGAAATCAATGCCACCGTGCTATGCGGCAGCGATCCGGCCTGTCGCCTGGAATTCGCCCCACACCTTGCGGCAACCGAAGCGCACTTTTTCAACAACGTGGAAGGTGGCATCAAGGATTTGTACAACTGGTACTGCTCGTACCGCAGCGATTCGATCTGGAAGCGGGCGGCGGGTGTGTATGTACGCATTCTCAGCAAGCCGCAGCTGTTCATCGAAGGCAACAACCGCACGGGTTCGCTCATTGTCAGTTACTTGCTGATGCGTGCCGGGCTGCCGCCATTCGTGCTGTCACTGGACAACGCCGAGGGTTACTTCAACCCGTCCTCGGTCATACGCAACTCCGCCAAACACGGTGTCAAGGCTTTGTACGAACTCCCCAAGATCAAGAAAAAGTACGCCGCTTTCCTGGAAGCGAAGGCGCCTGAGCCCGGCAAGTTCTTCCTGAGCGGCACGCCCGAGCCTGCCTGTGAGGGGAGCCGCTGATGCAACATTCATCACTGTTCGCACGAGGGCGGCAAGCCATCGAACGCAAGCTCAAGCGTGGCCAGGTACGCATTTCGTTCGATATCGACGACACGCTGGCCTGCCTGCCCGAGCACGCTGCCGCCGAGGACAGCAAACTGCCGGGTTTCGTCCATCGCTGGCTGGGTGAGCCCCTGCGCAGCGGCACCCGCGAACTGATCCGCGACCTGCGCCGCCAGGGCTGCAGCATCTGGATCTACACCTCGTCGGGGCGCACCCCGGCTTACATCCGCCGGTGGCTGATGCTTTACGGCATTCATGTCGATGGTGTGGTCAACAGCGATCGGCACCAGCATATCCTGGCCCAGCGCGGGCTGGAAAATTCACCCTCCAAGCTGCCTTCGGCTTTTGATATTGATCTGCACGTAGATGATTCCGAAGGCGTGCGCCTGGAAGGTGTCGACCACGGTTTCCGCGTGGTGGTGGTGTGCCCGAAGGATGAGCACTGGGCGCAGAAGGTGAAGGATGCGGTGGTGGATGTGCAGGCACGGCTGGCCTGGCAGCAACCGCACCGCTATGAGATGCCTGCTTGCCAGCGTTCGCAGGCGCTGGCTTCCTGAAGCCAGGAAATTCCGCTCAGACAATGTAATGGGGGCTGCTTTGCAGCCCTTCGCGGGCTCGCCCGCTCCCACAGGGGTCGTGGATATCCTGAAATTGTGGGAGCGGGCGAGCCCGCGAAGGGCCGCAAGGCGGCCCCGGTTCATTCAATCGTATTGATACCCGCCTGCCACTCCTGCCTGAGCCATAAGTCTCGAACCAGGACCCAAGCAGGTACCGGGACCAAATCACCGGGCCGCACCCTCCCGCCCCAAAGCACTCGCCACCCCACGCCAAAGCAGCGTTCCTGGCAATTTGCCCCCTTCTGATAATCGCCTCCGACATCCCGTCCCCGTTTGGAGCGCGCCATGCACAACAACAATAAGCACCTGCCGCCTCGTTTTCTCGCAGCCGCCATCGCCAGCTTTTCTGCGCTTGGCCTGAGCAGCGTCGCCGAAGCCGAGATCATGCTGTACGACAAGGACCAGACGACGTTTTCCACCGATGGCTATATCAACGCCTTCTACGTCAACAGCGAGGTCGACCGTGAGGGCGAGCAGTTTGACCGCCGCCAGTCGCGGGTGAAGATGGGCTTCTTGCCCAACTACCTCGGCTTCAACATGGGCAAGCAGGTGGATGACCTGAAGCTCGGCGCGCGTGCCTCGTTCTGGGTAACCATCAACGACAGTGAAACCAACGGCACCGACACCGCCATCGACGTGCGCCAGTTTTACGGCACGGTGGCCAACCCCGAGTGGGGCGAGGTGCTGATCGGCAAGGACTTCGGGCTGTTCGCCCGTTCCAACATCCTGCTCGACGAACTGCTGGCCGGTTATGGCCAGGTCAGCGACACCCTGGGGCTGGTGGACGGCGGCGGGGTTTCGTTCGGCAACATTGGCAGCGGTTACCCATACCCGTTCCCTACCTCGCAGATCACCTACCGTACGCCAGTGATGGAGGGCCTGCGGGTGGCGGTGGGCATCATGGACCCGGTGGACACCAACGACAGCAGCCCGACCGGAAAGGCCTATCAGGAAAACCCACGCACCGAGAGCGAGATCACCTACCAGTTCGACCTGGGTGGGGCGCAGATCTACAGCTGGGTCAACGGCAGTTACCAGACCTCGGACAATACTGACTCCACGGTAGAAACGATCACTTCCAAGGGGGTGGGTTACGGGGTGCAGGCAAAGATGGGCGGCTGGTCGCTGACCGGTTCGGGGTTCCAGGCCAAGGGCATCAACCCGTTCTTCACCAACAATGCCGGCGAACCGGTTCTGCGCAATGTCGACAGTGACGGCTACCTGCTGCAGGGCTCTTACAAGTTCGGCAAGAACCGCGTGGCGCTGTCCTATGGCAAGACCAAGGACGATGGCAATGGTGCGGTTGGCAGCGGTGCGGACTACGAGACCCGGGGGGTGGCGCTGTTCCATGACATCAACGACAACCTGAAACTGGTGGCCGAGTACAACCAGTTTTCCATCGACGGGCATGACACCCGTGCGCAGAACGAAGACACCGATACCTTTGCCGTGGGCGCGGTATTGACCTGGTAAGCGCCCGGGGCCGCAAGGCGGCCCCGATTGACGCGCTCTTTTACGCCCATGGAACCGCCCACCCGCTACCCAAGTAGCATTCGTCACCCGCCACCACCTCCTTAAACTGATCGCTCAGCCACCCCGTGCCGGAGACCACGATGCAGCAGGCTCATAACGACGGTGTGGTCAGTGCCATGTCTCAGGCGACCGACGCGCGGCTGGCCGCCCAGGACCTGGCGCGGCAGTTGCTGCACCCGCACTTGGGTTTCGTGCTGTTCTTCTGTTCCGCCGAATATGACTTGCAGGCTTTGGGCGAAGCGTTGGAGCAGGACTTTGGCGGCATACGCCTGGTCGGCTGCACCAGCGCCGGTGAAATCACACCGTTGGGCTACGGCCGTAATTGCGTGACGGCGGTGGGCTTCGATCACCGGCACTTTTCGATCGCCACCGCGTTGATCGATGAAATGGAGCGCTTCAGCCTGATCGACGCGCAGCAGATGGTCGAGCGGCTGGTCGGCACCTGCCGCAGCAATACCCTGGCGCCAATCAAGGGCCACAGTTTTGCACTCACACTGCTCGATGGCTTGTCCAGCCGCGAGGAAATGGTGCTTGCCGCACTCAGCGCAGCACTGGGGGATATCCCGCACTTCGGCGGCTCGGCCGGTGACGACAACTACCTGAACCGCACCCATGTGTATTACGGCGGTACATTCCACAACGGCGCAGCCGTGGTGGTGCTGGTCAACACCTGGCTCGACTTCGAAGTGTTCACCACGCATCACATCCTGCCGCGCCAGGAAAAGCTGGTGGTAACCGGTGCCGACAGCGCCCAGCGCCGGGTTTTCGAACTGAATGCCGAACCGGCGGCCGAGGAATATGCCCGCCACATCGGTGTGCCAGTGGCCGCGCTTGATCACCGGGTGTTCGCCGCCCACCCGCTGGCCGTGCGCATTCATGATCAGTACTACGTGCGGGCGATCCAGCAGATGCATCCTGACCTCAGTTTGAGCTTCTACTGCGCGGTGGAGAACGGCATCGTGCTCACGGCCATGACTCCGGGCCCGCTGTTGCCGAACCTGCACCAGCTGTTCGATGGCCTGCACCAGCGTCTCGGACCGTTGCTGCTGACCATCGGTTGTGATTGTTTCCTGCGGCGGCTGGAGCTGGAGGCCCATCACGGCCTGGAGCCGGTCGGCGCGTTCCTGCGCGAGCAACGGGTGATTGGCTTCAACACCTACGGAGAACAGTTCAATGGCATGCACATCAACCAGACCTTCACCGGGGTCGCCATTGCCCGCAACCGACCTCCTGTCGGTCGCTGAACTGCAGGCCGAGCTGACCCGGCTGCAGCATCAGAACCACAAGCTGCAGCGCATCAATGACGCACTGATCGAGCGCATCGAGTCGGGCGTGACCCGGGGCAACGACCCATACGCCGCGTTCCAGCATTCGGTGGTGCTGGCCGAGCAGGTGCGTGAACGCACCGATGCGCTGAACCAGGCCATGGCCGAGCTCAAGGCCGTCAACCGCCTGCTCAGCGAGGCCCGGCAGCGGGCCGAGACGGCCCACCAGCACCAGATTCGCCTGATTACCGACAACGTCCCGGCACTGATCGCCTACCTGAATGCCGATCTGGTCTACGAATTCACCAACAAGGTTTACGAAGAGTGGTATTGCTGGCCGCATGGCGTGATGCTGGGCCAGAGCCTGCGCGAGGCCCACAGCGAGCAGCACTACCAGCGCCTGGAAGGCTATGTGGCACGGGCGCTGGCGGGGGAGAGCGTGACGTTCGAGTTCGCCGAAACCAATATCAACGGCCAGGAACGCTACATGCTGCGCTCGTACGTGCCGAACCGCCTGGCCAGTGGCGAGGTGGTGGGCATCTTCGTGCTGATCCGCGACATCACCGAGCGCCGCAACACCGCGCAGGCGTTGCACCAGGCTTATCAGCATCTGGAGCAACGGGTACGTGAACGCACTGCCGAACTGACCAGCCTCAACGACCAGTTGCTGCGCGAAATCGAAGAGCGCAGCCAGGCCGAGTCGCGTCTGCGCGAGGCCAAGCGCGAGGCCGAGCAGGCCAACCTGTCGAAAACCAAGTTCCTTGCTGCGGTCAGCCATGACCTGTTGCAACCGCTGAACGCGGCGCGGCTGTTCACCAGCGCGTTGCTAGAGCGCGACGAGCCGCAAAACGCTGCCCACCTGGTGCGTAATGTCAGCAATTCGCTGGAGGATGTGGAAAACCTGTTGGGCACGCTGGTGGATATTTCCAAGCTCGATGCTGGCGTGATCAAGGCCGATGTCGCTCCGTTCGCCCTCAGCGAGCTGATGGACAACCTGGCCGCCGAATACGCCCAGGTGGCGCGTAGCGAAGGGTTGGCGCTGCACTTTGTGGGGTGTTCTGCCGTAGTGCGCAGTGACATCCAGCTGCTGGCACGCATCCTGCGCAACCTGCTCAGCAATGCCATCCGCTACACCCGCAGCGGGCGCGTGGTGCTGGGGTGTCGGCGCCAGCGCGGTGGTGTGCGGATTGAAGTCTGGGACAGCGGCATCGGCATTGCCGAAGAACACCTGGAAGACATGTTCCTGGAGTTCAAGCGGGGTGAGGTGCAGCGCCCGGACCAGGACCGTGGGCTGGGCCTGGGCCTGGCGATCGTGGAGAAGATCGCCGGCATCCTCGGCCACCGGATCCGCGTGCGGTCATGGCTGGGCAAAGGCTCGGTGTTTGCTGTCGAGGTGCCGCTGAGTGCCACCGCACCCAAAGCCCAGCCGAGCCAGGCGATCTGCGAGCCGATGCTCGAACGCCTGCGCGGGGCGCGGGTGTGGGTGCTGGATAACGACGCGGCGATTTGCGCGGGCATGCGCACCTTGCTGGAAGGCTGGGGCTGTCGGGTGGTCACTGCGCTGTCGGAGGAAGACCTGGCGCGTCAGGTGGACAACTACCACGCCGAGGCCGACCTGCTGATTGCCGACTACCACCTGGACAATGACTGCAATGGTGTCGACGCCGTAGCGCGGATCAATGCCCGCCGTGCCCAGCCGCTACCGGCGCTGATGATCACTGCCAACTACAGCAACGATCTCAAGCAGCAGATCCGCGAGCTGGGTCACACACTGATGCACAAGCCCGTACGGCCCATGAAGCTCAAGACGGCGATGAGCCATCTGCTGGCCAGTGGCGTGGCATAGCGGTTGGCCGCTTCGCGGGTTGACCCGCGAAGCGGCCGGAACAGGTCAACGGCGCAGATAATCAGCAAAATCGATATCGCCAGCACTGAGGATGGCTTGTACCCGGTTGTGCACATTGAGCTTGCGCAAGATCGCCGAAACGTGGGCCTTGACGGTGGTTTCGGCGATGTCCAGCGTGTAGGCGATCTGCTTGTTCGATTCGCCTTTGGTCATGCGCTCGAGCACCAGCAGTTGCTTGCGGGTCAGGGCCTGGAGCATTTCCGGCGGGAAGCTCGGGGTATCGTTATGGCGCCGGCTGGTACTGCTTTTCTGCGCGCGGATGATGTCTGGCGGCAGGTAGACATTGCCATTGAGGATCTGCTCGATCGCTTCGATCATCTGTGAACGTGGCGACGATTTGGTGATGAAGCCCACGGCACCGTAGGTAATGGCCTGCAGCACGATCTGCTTTTCCTGCTCGGCCGAAACGATGACCACCGGCGTGGTCGGTGCCTCGTTGCGCAAGGTGATCAAGCCATTGAGGCCGTGCATGCCGGGCATGTTCAGGTCGAGCAGGATCAGGTCGAGGTCGTCATGCGCCTGGGTCAGGGCCAGGGCGCTTTCAAGGTCGGCGGTCTCCATGACCTCGCTGCCCTGGAAACCATCGCTGATGACATTGTGGATGGCTTCGCGAAACAGGGGGTGATCGTCGGCAATCAGAATTTTGTACATGGCCTTTTCACCTTGTTTTTATTGGATGGAGCGGGGCACGCCTACGCAGGCATTTCAGGGGAACGGCACCGGTTGTGCCGGCTGCAATGGCAGGTTGGCTTGCTGCCAGGCATCCAGGCCGTCGCGGTACCAATACAGGTTGTTATAGCCCAAGGCTTTCGCGCGTTTTACCGCGTTCCAGCTTAACCAGCAATCGGAGCGGCAGTAAAAGACCAGTGGTTGGTCCGGGTGCCCGGCCGTGGCTTTTTGCAGGTTGCGCACGAAGTAGTCCTGCCATGCCGGGCTCAGTGCGCCGTCGCCGGTGTTGGCCAGCCACAGGCTGCCGGGGAGGTTGCTGTGCGGTTCGTCTTCGATGAAGCGACCTTGCAGCCATTGACGGCGATAGACGTCGATCAGCACCGGCCGGGGCGTCTGGCCCAGCAGGCTTTGCAATGTGGCGGTGTCGACGACCTGGCCGCCTTCGACCTGTTGCGGGGTCGGGCTGCGGTAGTGCGTGGTGCGATAGCCGTCGGCGGAGAACAGCGGCGCCGTGTCAGCCTGGGCGATACCTAGCGTCAGGCTCAGCGAAAGTACCGCCAGCAAGGGGCGTGGCAGCCGGGGCAGGGCACGTGGCATGGAGGTTTTCCCTTTTTGTTATGGACTCATTACATGCCAGTGGCGGTGCTTTGTGAATGCGACGATAGACAGTAAATGCAGTACTAAAGTAGTAGATGGCCGGGCGCCTGAAGGCATGGAGACGCCCTAGGGAGCAACTGTCTTGCTCAATTTCTGAAAGCTGGCGCGATCCCTGTGGGAGCGGCCTTGCGTCGCGAAAGGGCCGCGCAGCGGCCCCAGGATCTCGGCATCATGCATAGATTGCTGGGGCCGCTTTGCGGCCCAATCGCGACACAAGGCCGCTCCCACACGCGTTGCACGCCAGGTTTTCAGCGCGGCTTGCGCAGCGCTGCATGCTGAGGGTTGAAGGTGAGGATCGCCAGCAGGGTGAACAATGCGGTCAAGCCCAGGCACACCGCCAGCGCCAGCATATTCAGCCGCTCATAAAGCGCAAACCGCACCAGCTCTACGGCATGGGTGAACGGATTCACAGCACACAGCCAGTACAACCACTGACTGGCCTCGCGCATTTTCCACAGCGGGTACAACGCCGAAGACAGGAAGAACAGCGGGAAGATCACGAAGTTCATCACCCCGGCGAAGTTCTCCAGCTGGCGGATGGCGTTCGACAGCAATAGCCCCAGGGCACTGAGCATGAAGGCCACCAGTAGCAATGCCGGCAGGGCCATCAGCAAGCCCGCAGCCGGTGGCTGTACCCCGTATAACCAGGCGATGGCGAGGAAGGCATAGACTTGCAGCAGGGAAATCAATGAAGTTGCCAGCAGTTTGCTGCCCAGCAGGAACGGGCGTGGCAGCGGGCTGGTCAGCAACACGCGCATGCTGCCCATCTCGCGGTCGTAAACCATCGACAGTGAGCCCTGCATGCCGTTGAACAGCAGAATCATGCAGGCCAGGCCGGGGATGATGTACACCTCGTAGGGGATGTAGGTGTCGTAGGGCTCGATGATGGCAATGCCCAGCGCTGCGCGAAAGCCGGCAGCGAATACCAGCAACCACAGCAGCGGGCGCACCAGCGCGCTGAGCAGGCGTGTACGCTGCAGCACGAAGCGCAGCCATTCGCGCAGCATGATGCCGTTGAAACATTGCCAGTAAGCGTTCATCGGGCGTTGGCTCCTGAGGGGGCGTTGGTCAGGCGGGCAAAGGCGTGATCGAGGTCACCACCGTGCTCAAGGCTCAGCGCATCGGCGGTGCCACTGGCCACCAGGCGCCCCTGATGCAGAATCAACAGGTCATCGCTGGGCTGCACTTCGTCCAGCAGGTGAGTGGCCCACAGCACACTGAGCTGCTGCTCGCGGCACAGCCGGCGCAGGTGCTGGTTAAGCGCCAGGCGGCTGGCCGGATCGAGGCCGACGCTGGCTTCGTCCAGCAGCAGCAGGCGCGGTTCGTGCAGCAGCGCGCGGGCAATTTCCACCCGCCGCCGATGGCCGATGTTCAGCTCACGCACACGATCGCGCCGGCGTTCACCAAGGCCTTGGCGGGCCAGTTCGGCTTCGACCCGCAGGTTGCTCTGGCGCCGCGACAGGCCATGCAAGGCGGCGTGGTAACGCAGGTTCTGTTCAACGCTCAGGTCCAGGTCCAGGGTGCTTTGCTGAAACACCACGCCCAGCTGGCGCAAGGCCGGGCGTGCAGCGTTGCGTAGCGAGCAGCCGCACACGCGGATGTCGCCATGCTGCAGGTCGTACAGGCGGGTGAGCAGGGCGATCAGGGTCGACTTGCCGGCACCATTGGGGCCCAGCAATGCGGCGAAGCGCCCGGGTGCCAGGCTGAAACCGACCTGCCTGAGTGCCTCGCGCTGGCCATAGGCAAAGCTCACGTCACTGACATCGAGGGCGTTCATGGTGTCACCACCACACCCCAGGGGTAGCGCCCGACCTTCACCGACTTGAGCACTTTGAGGTTCTTTGCATCAATGACCGAAACGTCACCGCTGACACCGTTGGTGGCCAGCAACTGGCGCTGGTCCGGGGTGAATGCCAACTGCCAGACCCGCCGCCCGACCAGCAGGTAGTCGAGCACATCAAAGGTCTTGGCATCGACTACCGCCACATGGTTGGCCGGGCCCAAGGCGACGAAGGCGTACTTGCCATCGGCGCTGAGCTTGATGCCCACTGGCTGGACTTTGTCCGGGTGCACGCCCTTGATCTGGAAGTTCAGGGTTTTCAGCACCTGGCGCGTGGCCACGTCGAGTATGGTCACCGTGCCGCCGATCTCTGCCGAGGCCCACAGGTGCGAACCGTCTTTGCTGAACTCGACGAAGCGCGGGCGCTGGTCGACCAGCGTGCTGTCGGCCAGGGTCTGGGTGCTGGTGTCGATCCAGTGCAGCATGTTGGTGGTTTCGCTGGTGTTGACCGCCCACTTGCCGTCAGGGCTGACCGCCATGCCTTCGGGTTCGATGCCAACGTCGATCTGCCCGAGTACCTTGTCGGTGACGGTGTCGATCACCGTCACCAGCGCATCGTCCTCGTTTGATACATACAGCCAGCGGTCGTTGGGGTGCAGGGCGAACTGCTCGGGGTCCTTGCCGGAAGGCAGCTCCTTGATGATCTTGCGGGTGGCCACGTCCATCACCTGCACCCGGTCCGAATCGCTGGCGCAGATATACAGCAGCTTGCTGTCGTGCGACAGCAGCAAGCCACGCGGGCGCTGGCCCACCGGCAGGGTTTCGGTGACTTCCAGCGTTTGCATGTCGATCAGGCTGAGGCTGTTGTCCTTCTCGTTGGAGACCCAGGCGGTGGCAGCCATGGCGTGACTGCTGGCCAGCGCCAGGGCGCCCGACAGCAGGCTGGGGTAAATCAGGGCCCGGTGGAAGAGGGGGCGGCGCATGGCGGATTCCTTATTGTTGTGGTTGTCGGGTCAGGGGTAGCTACACGTCACTTCGGGCTTGTCATAGCCCAGGCTGTCCATTTCGTTGAAGGGATGCAGGAAGCCCTCCTGCGGCGAGGTGCTGACCAGGGCGCGGGGCTGAACCAACGGGATCGGCTGGCGCAGTTCGCCGTTCCACGGGCGGTAGCTGAGCTTGCGCCCCTTGAAGCCGTCCAGCGGCAACTGCTCGCTGAGCAGCAGTTGCTGAACCGCGCGAGGTTCGGCCAGGCGCAGCTTGCTGGCCGCACTGGCGACACTGCGTACAGCCATCCAGGCGGCGAAGTCACGGTCATTCATCCAGCGCCCGGCCTGGGCCTCGAAGCGTTTTTGCAACTGCGCCGCCCCGAAGGTTTCCACCGTCTTGTGCCAGCCCGTGGGGGTCAGGCCCTGGGTACCGGCCACCGGGCGCGGATACCACGTCTGGTAAGGCAGGTACTCGCCGAAGTCACCGCGCTCGTCGGCCACCAGCACCACGTCGTATTCGGCAGTCTGGGTGAACAACGGCATCTCGGCCTGGGCGCTGCGGCGCTGGTCGTTGTCGAAGGTCCAGGTTTTTTCCGCAACCAGTTGCACGCCAAAACGCTTCACCGACCGGCGCAGGGCAGCGGCGTACGCCTGGTCGTCCGGGGTCTGGCCGACCACCAGCAGTGCCCGTTGCCATTTGCGCAGTACCAGGAACTGCGCCAAGGCATCGGCCAGCATGGCCCGGCTCGGCAGGCTGTGCAGGACATTGCCCAGGCACTGGCTGCTGCGCAGGCTGTCGTCGGGGCTGCCGGCGTTGAACAACAGGCTGTCGGGCAGGGCGGTAGACAGCGCGCGCAGGCTGGCGGCCGGGGCATTCACCACGAACAGGCGCAGGCCTTGTTCATGCTGGGCCCTGGCGGCTTGCAGCAGGGCCTCGGGGCTGTCGACGTTGGCGCTGGTCAGCTGAAATTGCTGCTTCAGGAAACGTCCGGTGCTGTTGCTGTCGGCAATGGCCAGTTCGGCACCTTGTAGCCCGGCATCGCCGGGTTCGGGGATGACGTTGGACAGCAGCGGGCCAGCGGCGGGGCGATAGCCCAGGTAGCCGATGCGTATGTGCAGCGGGGCTGCGGCCTGGCCCTGAGCGGCGGGCGCCAGGGGGGCAGCCAGCGTTGCGGCCAAGGCCAGCAGGCAGGTCAAGGCAAGGTGGGCAGGCTGGCGCATAACACACTCCACGGCAGATGGCGCCAGCATAGGAAGCCCGCCGGGAGGGGGAAATATGCAGAAAGTAGCGCTCGGCCGGTACCAAGGTAGTAATTCAGTGCGGGGGCCGCAGTTTTACGATGGTCCACAACGGCCTGAGGAGAACCGCTTGTGCGCCTTGTCAACTTGTCGGCCCTGTGGCGAGTCAACCTCTGGGTCACGTTATGCTTCGCCTTGGTGACACTGGCTTGTGCCGGGGTGCTGTTGCACCAGGCGGTGGCTGACGTCGAGCGTGAGTTGCAGTCAGCCGAAGCGGTGGTGGCGTACCTGGGCGACACCGCCGAACGCGACCCGGTAAACCTGCAGCCCGGTTTGACCAAGAGCCTGCGCCATGTGCGGGTGCATTGGCTGGCAGCGGGTGAGGTGCCAAGGCTGCCGCAAGAGGCTGGTATGGATGCCTGGCTCGGCCGCCAGTTGTTCGGCGAGCGCTACCACAGCAGCCGGCTGCTGGACTTGAGTGATGGCCGTCGTGTGTTGATTGCCGTGGATGCGCGGGATGAAATCGATGAAGTCTGGGACTCCCTGCAGCAACTGCTTGGCGTGTGTGGCCTGGCATTGTTGCTTAGCCTGTTGACCATCCGCTGGGCGGTACGGCGGGCCATGAACCTGCTGGATGAGCTGCTGGGCGCCTTGCACCAGGTCTCGGGCGGGCAATTGACGGCACGCCTGCGCGAAGCCGGCCTGCCGGAAGCGCGCCAGTTGGCGAAACACTTCAACCGCATGGCCGCAGCCCTGGAGCAGGCCCAGGCCGACAATGCCCAGCTGACCCAGGCCCTGCTGGCGGTGCAGGAGCAGGAACGTACCCAGCTGGCGCAGACCCTGCACGATGATCTGGGGCAATACCTGGCAGGCATGCGTGCCCAGCTATGCCTGCTGCGTATGGTGGCCGAACAGCCAGAAGTGGTGACGCAGACGGCGCAGGCCCTTGAACTCAACTGCGAGCGCCTGCAGCAAGGTTTTCGCGCGCTGGTGCACAACTTGTATCCGGTGGCGCTGCACTACATGCCGCTGGCCGAGGCCTTCGGGCTGTTGGTGAGCCAGTGGCAGGCCAGCCAGGGTATCGAATGCCGGCTGCGGGTTGGCGAGCACTTGCCGGCGCTGACTGGGCCGAGCCGAACGCATTTGTACCGCTTGTTGCAGGAGGCGCTGACCAACGTCGCCCGGCATGCCGGTGCCAGCCAGGTGCGGGTACGCCTGCAGCGCAGTACCAAGGGCTTGCGCCTGTTCATTCGCGACAACGGCTGCGGCGCCCACCAGCCCCAGCGCCCAGGGGTAGGCCTGCACTCGATGGCCGAGCGCGCCCGCAGCCTTGGGGGCGAGTTACGCATTTTCAGCCGCCCGGGGGGTGGCTGGGCGCTGGCCCTTAACATTCCCGAGGAGGTGTGATGAATATCGTGTTGGTCGATGACCACGCCGTGGTCCGCCAGGGCTACGCCAGCTTGCTGCGGGCGGTGCTGCCATTGGTGCAGGTACGTGAGGCCGCCAGTGGTGAAGAGGCGCTGGCCAGGGTCCAGGAGCAGGTGCCCAACCTGGTGATCATGGACTTTGGCCTGCCCGGTATCAGTGGCCTGGAAACCACCCGCCGCCTGCGCCAGCGCCTGCCGCAGTTGCGGGTGCTGTTTTTCAGCATGCACGACGAGCTGCCGCTGGTGCGCCAGGCACTGGATGCGGGGGCTTCGGGCTACCTGACCAAGAACTCGGCGCCCGAGGTGCTGATCGAGGCGGTGCAGCGGGTGTTGGCCGGGCATGCCTACATCGAGCAGCCCCTGGCCACCCAGCTGGCTTGCCTGTCACAGCAAAGTACCAGTGACCCGCGGTTGCAGCGCATGACCCAGCGCGAACTGGAGATATTCACGATGCTGGCCAAGGGTACCCCGGCGCGGGTGATTGCCGAGCAGTTGTGTATCAGTGCCAAGACCGTGTCCAACCACCTGACCTTGCTCAAGAGCAAGTTGCAGGTCAGTTCGCATGCCGAACTGGTGCATCTGGGGATTGACCTGGGGGTGGTGCGGGTGGCGGGGTGAGGTATTTCACTGCACCTGTTGGGGCTGCGTCGCAGCCCACCGCGCACAACGGAATGAGTCCCCCCCGACATGTGTCTACCACCAATCTGGTGTAGGAGCGGGTTTACCCGCGAATACGGTAGCGGCGGCAACAGTGAACGGC